>JANNXB010000524.1:0-17463 GCA_031409355.1 Betaproteobacteria bacterium
TCGGTGCTGCGCCTGCGCGGCGAGCTGGGCGGCCAGCGCAAGATCGGCGCCTACCGGCTCGAGCGCCTCATCGGCGAAGGCGGCCTGGCCAACGTCTACCTCGCGCGCCACGACCTGCTGAAGCGCCCCTGCGCGGTCAAGCTGCTAAAGCCGGCGCGTGCCAGCGACGAGATGATCGCGCGCTTCGAGCGCGAAGTGCAGTTCGCGAGCCGGCTGTCGCATCCGAACATCGTCGAGATTTACGACTACGGCCGCAGCACCGAGGGCTTGTTCTACTACGCGATGGAATACCTCGACGGCATCAACCTCGGCCAGCTCATCGCGCGCGACGGGCCCGTCCCGGTGGCGCGCGGCATTCAGATCCTGCGCCAGGTCTGCGCGGGCCTGGCCGCGGCGCACGCCGACGGCCTCGTGCACCGCGACATCAAGCCAGAGAACGTCATGATCAGCCGGCGCGGCGACGAGCCGGAGACGGTCAAGATCCTCGATTTCGGGATGGTGAAAAAGGTCGATACCGAGCACAGCCGGGACCTGACGCGCGGCCTGCGCATCCTAGGCACGCCGCTCTACATGGCCCCGGAGCGCCTGCGCAATCCATCCGACGTCGATGCGCGCGCCGACATCTACGCCGTCGGCGCGGTTGCGTTCTTCATGTTTTCGGGAAAGAAGATCTTCGAGAGCAGCGACGACCTCGAGCTGACGAGCCGCATCCTGAACGAGGAACCGCCGCGCGTCTCGCAGGCGGCGACGCAGCCAATCCCGGTGGAACTCGACCTGCTCATACAGTCCTGCCTGGAGAAGCGGCGCGAAGACCGCCCGCAGCGCGTGTCAAACCTGATCGAGGCGCTCGATTCGATCGCTTCAGAAAATCGGGGTCAGAGCCCGATTGCCTAACCCGGGGCGATGACCTGGATGTGCTCGCGGCTGACGTTGAGGAACGGCGCCGCCATCAGCTGGCGGCCGCCGATCTCCAGCTCCCACACCTCGGCGTCCGTTACCGCGATGAAGGCCTTGGCCTCGGTCATGTAATCCGTGACCCGCGCGCCCGGAAGCAGGTCGATATAGCCCTTGATGCGGTAGGAACTGGTGAAGATCGTGACTTTGGTCCGGTTCGGATCTGGCTGCTGCATCGCTCGCCCTCCCCTTAGGTTGCCTTTAGGATACAAGCGCGGTCGCCAACCCGCAACGTGCCCTCCTTCAGGACGCGCGCATAGAGCCGGCTCCAGCCCGGATTGACCTTCTCCGACACCCGTACCACCCGCCCATCGGAAAAAGAGGCGGCGATGATCTGGCAAGGGGCGGCGTAGCTCGCGAATTCGAGCACCACTTCGCCCACCTCGATCCGCACCCCGGGATGCATTTCCTTCCACGGCAGCCCCGCCAGCGTGAGGTTCTCGCCAATGGTCCCAGGCGCGATCGGATGCCCCTCCGCGCGCAGCGCCTCGATGAGTTCCAGCGAGTACACCGATACGGCTCGTTCCGAGCCGCCATGATTCTCGAGATCGCGCTGGCGATCGCCCTCGAGACCATTCCGGTGCACCGCGCATGTCTCGCGCGCGAGCTTCGGCACGCCGCCGTTGGATACATTGATCGAATGGAGCCGTGCGTCAGTCACCGCGAGATCGCCGTTGCCATCATTTCGCCCAGACACACGGCGCGCTCGGGGGTCCACTCCGGGTTGAACCGCAGCCGCTCTTTCGGAAACAACAGCACGACCGTCGAGCCCAGCAAAAAACGGCCCATCTCGTCACCTTTTTCGAATGCCCAGTCCTGCGGGCGGTATTGCCATTCCTTGACCTCACGCACGCCCGGCGGGTTGACGACGCCGTGCCAGACTGTCTCCATGCTGCCCACGATCGTCGCGCCCACGAGTATCAGCGCGAAGGGCCCGTACTCCGTTTCGGATACGCACACGACGCGCTCGTTGCGGGCGAAGAGCTCCGGCACGCCGCGCGTCGTGACGGGATTCACCGAGAAAAACGAGCCCGGCACGTAGATCATTCGCGTGAGGCGCCCGGCGCACGGCATGTGAATGCGGTGATAGTCCCTGGGACTCAGATACAGCGTCGCAAAGCTGCCGTGCTGGAAGCGCGCCGCCAGTTCGCGGTCACCGCCGACGAGCGCCACTGTCGAGTAGTCATGATTCTTTGCCTGGATGATACGGTCGTCATGAATAGCACCAAACTGACTGATGGAGCCATCGACCGGGCATATGAAGTCGGCATCGGCGAGCGGCCGTGCGCCAGGACGCAGGGCCCGCGTGAAAAACGCGTTGAACGTCGGATAGCGGGCGATATCCGGCTCCGCGGCCTCGCTCATGTTGACGTTGTAGCGCCCGACGAACCATCTGATGATCGCCGTGGTGATGCGTCCGGCTTTCGCGTTCGCGACTATTCCGGCGAAGGCGGTCATTGCCTGCTTCGGATAAAGGTACTGGAGGAATACGGACAAGCGGTCGGACATCAGATGATTATTCCCACGGTAGCGGCAGTAAGGCAGGTGGCGAGCGTTCCGGCGACGATGGACTTGAGGCCGAGGGAGACGATCTCGGGGCGGCGTTCGGGACACATCGTGCTCATGCCGCCGATCATGATGCCGAGGCTGCCGAAATTGGCGAAGCCGCACAGGGCGTAGGTCATGAGCAGGCGGCTGCGTTCGGAGAGCGCGGGCATGTTCGACATATCGATGTAGGCGATCAGCTCGTTCAGGACGGTCTTGGTGCCGAGCAGCTGTCCTGCCGCCTGCGCTTCGGACCATTGCACTCCCGCAAGCCAGGCGAGCGGCGCGAGCGCCCAGCCGAGAATGCCTTGGAGCGTATAAGGCGCGATGACCAGGTTGACCAGCGTCACCAGCGCCACGAACACCACCAGCATCGCGATGATGTTGACGAGCAGCTGGGCTCCACCGAGGGTGCCCTGCGTCAGCGCATCCATGCTGCCCGAGGCTTCGGACTTCAATTCGAGTTTGCCGCCCGCATTGCCTCCGTCGGATTCACCTTCCGGCGGAACCATGAGAAAGGAGACCACCAGCGCCGCCGGGGCCGAAACGATGGAAGCGATGAGCAGGTGCGCGACGGCATCCGGGAGGATCTTGCCGAGGATGCTCGCGTAGAGGAAGAGGACGGTGCCCGCGATCGAGGCCATGCCGCCCACCATGATGGCGAACAGTTCGCCGCGCGACACGCGCGGCAGCCAGGGACGGATAAAGAGCGGGGCCTCAACCATGCCGACGAAGACGTTCGCCGCGGTGGACAGCCCAACCACGCCGCCGACGCGCATCGCGCGCTCCAGCAGCCAGGAGATGCCGCGCACGATCCACGGCAGCACGCCCCAATGGAACAGCAGCGCCGAGAGCGCGCTCATCACCAGCACGATCGGCAAGGCGCGGAAGGCAAGGATGAAGGTCGAATTCGCGTCCGTCACCGCGAAAGGCGCCGGCCCGCCGCCCAGGTAGCCGAACACGAGCGCGGTGCCCGCCTGGGTCGACTTCTCAAGCAGGGTGAGGACGTTGTTCAGGGAAAGGAAGGCGTCCTTGGCGAACGGCAGCTTTAGCAGCAGCAGCGCGAGCAGGAGCTGCAGCAGCAACCCCGACCAGACCGCGCGCCAGGGAATGGCTTTGCGGTTTTCGCTGAAGGCCCAGGCAAGAAACAGCAGTCCGGCAATTCCCGCCAGACCCTGGATCACGAGGCGAAGGCCTCTGCAATCGTTTTCTGGATGGCCTCGGCCGCCGCGGCCGGATCCTTGGCGTCGCGGATCGGCCGGCCGACCACGATGTAGTCGGCGCCGTTGCGGAACGCCTGCGCCACGTCGACGATGCGCTTCTGGTCGCCCGCGTCGCCACCCACGGGCCGGATGCCGGGCGTGACGGCGAGCAGCTTCGGGCCTAACTTCGCTTTGATGCCGGAAACTTCGAGGCCGGAAGTAATGACGCCGTCACATCCCGCCTCCAGCGCCCCACGCGCACGCCTGTGTACCAGGTCTTCAAGCGTTCCCGGATAACCCTGTTCGGCAAGGTCGGACTGGCTCGTGCTGGTGAGCACCGTGACCGCTAGGACCTTGATGTCTCCCTTCTCCTTTACCGCGGCCTCCATCACGCCACGATCGGCATGCACGGTCAGGAAGGTCACGCCCCTGCCGCGCAGGTTGGCGACCGCACGGCGCACGGTTTCCGGAATGTCGTGCAGCTTTAGGTCGCAGAACACGCGGTTGCCGCGCTTCACCAGCCAGTCGAGCAGCTCGAAATAGCCGCCCGAGGTGGAAAGCTCGAGGCCGATCTTGTAGAAGGAAACCGAGTCGCCGAGCTTCTCGACCAGCTGGCGCGCCTCTGCGGCGGTGGGAACGTCGAGCGCCGCGATCAGCCGTTCCCGTCTTGGAATTTCAATCATCTCGGGGCGCTATGATACAGCCATGCGCGACATTCTCGTCCTCTACTACAGCGCCGGCGGCTCGGTGCGCCGCATGGCCGACCTGATCGCCGAGGGCGTCGAGCGCGTCCCTGGCATGCAGGCGCGCTTGCGCACGGTTCCGAGAGTTTCAGCGGGTTTTGACGAAAAAGTTTCCCCGATCCCCGAGCAAGGACCGCCCTACTGTGAAAACCGCGACCTGGAAGAGTGTGCGGGCCTTGCCCTGGGCAGCCCGACGCGCTTCGGCAACATGGCGGCGCCGCTGAAGGCCTTCATCGACGGCACGTCGCCGCTGTGGCTCAAGGGCGCGCTGGAAGGCAAGCCCGCCTGCGTGTTCACTTCCACTTCCAGCATGCACGGCGGCCAGGAGACGACGCTGCTGTCGATGATGCTGCCGCTCCTGCACCACGGCATGCTGATCGTCGGCCTGCCCTACTCCCAGGCCGACCTGAACGCCACGCGCAGCGGCGGCACGCCCTACGGCGCGAGCCACTTCGCCGGCCTCGCCGACGACTTGCCCATTTCCGATTCCGAGCGCGCACTGTGTATCGCGCAAGGCCGGCGGCTCGCCGAAATCGCACTCAAGTTGACCGCGCGCTGAATCTCGAACCAAAAATCCTGCGCATCGCCGCATCCGTTACGCTGGTGGCGCTGATGGTCCTGTGCCTCGCCTGGGAGCTCTGGCTCGCGCCGCTGCGTCCGGGCGGCTCCTACCTGGCGCTGAAGGCGGCGCCGCTCGCGATTCCCCTGCTCGGCATCCTGCTGGGCAAGCGCTACACCTACCAGTGGTCCTCGATGTTCGTGCTGGCCTATTTCACCGAAGGCGTGGTGCGTGCCTGGAGCGAGCGCGGCGCCTCGCAATGGCTGGCCGCCGCCGAGATCGCACTAAGCACGCTTTTCTTCGTTGTGGCGGTGGCGTATTCGAAGCTGACGCGCTAGAGCTGCTGGTGTTGGGGGTTGACCCGCTCCACCTTGCTCTCCAGCTTGTTCAGCGCGCCGATGTAGGCCTTGGCCGAGGCGACCACGATGTCGGTATCCGCGCCGACGCCGTTGACGATGCGTCCGCCTTTCGACAGCCGCACCGTGACCTCGCCCTGGCTCTCGGTGCCCTGCGTCACCGCATTGACCGAGAAAAGCAGCAGTTCCGCGCCGCTTTTCGCCAGGCTCTCGATCGCCTTGAAGGTGGCGTCCACCGGGCCGTCGCCTTTGGATTCCGACTTTACTTCCTTGTCCTTGTGCATCAGGACGACTGAAGCGTGCGGCTTGTCGCTGGTGCCGCTGCCCTGGCTCATGCTGACCAGGCCCCATACTTCGCTGCTGGAGGCGCCTGCCTCCTGCGCCACCAGCGCCTGGAGGTCCTCGTCGAAGATTTCGGACTTCTTGTCGGCGAGGTCCTTGAAGCGCTGAAACGCCTTGTTGTAGCCTTCCTCGTTGTCCAGTTCGATGCCGATTTCCTTCAGGCGCTGCCTGAACGCGGTGCGGCCCGAGAGCTTGCCGAGCACGATCTTGTTCGCGCTCCAGCCGACGTCCTCGGCGGTCATGATCTCGTAAGTTTCGCGCGCCTTGATCACGCCGTCCTGGTGGATGCCGGAAGCGTGCGCGAAGGCGTTCGCGCCGACCACCGCCTTGTTCGGCTGCACCACGAAGCCGGTGATCTGCGACACCAGGCGCGAGGCGGGGACGATCTGGGTGGTATCTATCCTCGTATCCAGGTTGAAAAAATCCTTGCGCGTGCGCAGCGCCATGACCACCTCTTCGAGCGAAGTGTTGCCGGCGCGCTCGCCCAGGCCGTTCACGGTGCATTCGATCTGGCGCGCGCCGCCGATGCGCACCGCGGCGAGCGAATTCGCCACCGCCATGCCGAGGTCGTTGTGGCAATGCACGCTCCATACCGCTTTGTCGGAGTTAGGTATTCTTTTTCTTAAATTCAGAATTAATTCACCAAATTGTTCCGGCACCGCATACCCCACCGTGTCGGGGATGTTGATGGTGGTGGCTCCTTCCTTGATCGCCGCCTCCAGCACGCGGCAGAGAAAATCCGGCTCGGAGCGGCTGGCGTCTTCGGGCGAGAATTCCACGTCCGGGCAGGCGTTCTTCGCGTAGCGGACCGCGAGCTTGGTCTGCTCGAACACCTGGTCGGGCGTCATGCGCAGCTTCATCTTCATGTGCAGCGGGCTGGTGGCGAGGAAGACGTGGATGCGCCAGGCCTTCGCCCCCGTGAGGGCGTCGATGCCGCGCTGGATGTCCTTGTCGTTCGCGCGGCACAGGCCGGCGACGATCGAATCCTTGACCAGCTTGCCAACCGCCTTGACCGCCTCGAAGTCGCCGTTCGAGGAGGCGGGGAAGCCGGCTTCAATCACGTCCACCTTCATGCGCTCGAGTTGCCGCGCAATGCGCAGCTTCTCATCCTTGGTCATGGAGGCGCCGGGCGACTGCTCGCCATCGCGCATGGTGGTGTCGAAAATGATCAATTTTCCTGTGCTCATAACCGCTCCTAGGGGTGTGTGGATGCCGCAGTGATAAATGCGAGTCCTTCCCGCCGGGTGGGCGGGTCAGGGGTACTGCCGAATTGGGGTTTCTAGTGTGTGCGCGCGGGGCGCAGCAGCAGGCCAGCCAGGAGGAGCAGGCTGGTGACGGTCGCGAGAACGAGTGCGACTGCTGAGGTCATGGGACGACTATAGCCTCAATTTCCGCGGCAGGCAACTCAGGGCGTTTGTGGGGCGTCATTCCGTCCTTCAGCCGAGCACGGTCAAGGCCTTGACCCTGGAGAAATCGCGGTCGTGCGTCACCAGCGCGTCGGCATTGATCGCCATGGCGCTGGCGACCTGAACCGCGTCGGCCATGCGCAGGCCAAGGCTGGCGCGGAATCGCGCGGCACTTTCCGCGATGTCCGACGTGAGGTTGACGACCTGCCAGGAATCCATCACCGCGCGGTAGCGTTTGGCCAGCGCCTCCTCGCCAGACTTGAGCGGTCCGGTCAGGACCTCGGCGATCGTGATTGTCGTCACGGCAAACTGAATCTCGCCGGCGGCCTGCCGCTCGAATAGCGGCCGGAACCGCGGCGCAAGCTTGTGGTGCTGCTCGAGCACGTAAATGATCGGCGCCGAATCCACCAGCACCAGCGCCCCATCTGGCAGATCCGACGGTGCTAACGATCCCACTCGTCGCGCAGCTTGCGCAGCGCCTTCGCGCTGTCCTTGCCCCACAAACCCTTGCCGGAGCCCGCCAGGCCAAGGAGCGACCTCTGCCGGGGCCGGCCCGCCGTGCCGCCGACCGGGACGATGGCGGCAATCGGGCGCCCATGGCGCGTGATGACGGTCGAGCGCCCGCGCTCCGCCTCGGCGAGCAAGGTCGGCAATTGGCTGCGTGCGTCCTCGACTCCCTTGTGATCCCGCCGCGACATGGACAAACTGTACAGAATGTACGGATTTCGGTCAAACGCCGCTGCTAGCGCTCCTTGCCTGCGCCGCGACCAGGTCGTGCTTCGCCTTCTCCAGCAGGCTGCGCTCCTGCGCGAGCGCATTCTCGTAGGCCTGCACATTGGCGCGGTACTGCGTCTCGACCTGCGCGTAAAGATCCGCTGGGTCTTCTTTCTGTCGGGCAAAACGCGCGCCGTTCATCTGCGCGTCGATGCGGCGCAGCGCGATGCTCTTGTTTAGATACTCGGCGCGGATCGACTTCACATCCGCCCCGGTGAGCGCCGGGTCCATGCGGATCAGCGCCTGGCCCGCCTTCACCGCCTCGCCCTCCTGCACCAGAATTTCCTTGACGATGCCCTGCTCGGCCGGCTGCACGATCTTGAGGTAGGTCGACGGCACCAGTTTGCCGTCGGTCACGGCGACGATGTCGAGCCGGCCGAACACCGCCCACAGCAGCAGACCCGCAAGCAGCGCAAGAAGCAGGCGCAGCATCCAGCCCGCGAGCGGGGCTGGAGGCTGGTCCTGGATGCGCAGCAGCGGCCGCGAGAAATCCGCCGGATCTGCCAGCAGAGCGCGCGGCGTCCTGTCAACCATCGGATGCTAGAATCGTTTTACCGTTCATGGAGACGCGCGAATGAAACCACTTGCCCTCTCGCCGGCGGAACAACAGAGGCTGGAAAAGCTGGCACACGATGCCGGCCGCACGCCGCGCTCGATGATGCGCTTCGTACTGCGCGACGGATTCGACTACTGCGAATGGATGGTACGCGAGAGTCTCGCGGCGGAAGCGGACACTGAGCGGCGGGGCACGGTTCCGCATGCCGAAGTCCGCCGCATGGCGAAGGCGGCGATCGCCGCGACTCATGAGCGACGACCGCGAAAAGCGGCTTGACTGGGGTCGGCACGCGCTCGACGCCTACGTCTCGACGCTGATCCACATCGCATCCGAGGATCGGCGATCCGCCTATCTGGTTGAGGATCGCGTAGATCGCGCGCTGGCGCTGATCCGCGCACACCCGGGTCTCGGCACGCCCGGCCCGCGGCGTAACGAGCGGACCTTCGCGATACCGAACACCGGTCACGTCGTCGACTATCGCATCCATGTCGGATCGATCCGCATCACGCGCTGGTATCGCGCTCGCCAAGGCATCCGCCGCTAACTCAGTTTCACGAATCCGTCCTGCAGGCCGCTGAACGGGCGCAGGGTCTGCGCGTCCGAGCCGAAGCCGGGAGCGCCGATCACCTGCTGCGCGGCGGCGAGGCTGATGCCGGTGAAGCCGTTGTTCTTGCCGTACCAGTAGGCGAGATCCCCGCCGATCGCCTCGTTGTCTTCGCCCGAGAGGTGGTACTGCAAGATTAAATACGAATATGCCTATGGAAACGTCAGGCTGCGGGTTTTGCGCGCCGGCCGAGGCCCCAGAGCACATAGCCCGAAACGCCGTAGGCGAAGACCAACAGGAAGAGAACAACGGAGGGCTTGAGGGAAACCACGGCGAGGCCGGCGGCGAACAGCGCGACGACCCAGAACGGCACGGCTTTCTTGAGATTGAACTCCTTGAAGCTGTAGAACGGCACGTTCGACACCATCGTTATGCCGGCGTACATGGTGAAGACCCAGGCGATGATGGAGAGCCACAGTTCGCGGTCGATGCCGAGGTCGTCGAACACCCAGACCAGGCCCGCCAGCATCGCCGCCGCCATCGGGCTGGGCAGGCCCTGGAAGTAGCGCTTGTCGACGACGTCGATGTTGGTGTTGAAGCGCGCCAGGCGCAGCGCGGCACCCACACAGTAGACGAAGGCGGCGATCCAGCCCAGCTTGCCGAGGTCCTTCAGCGCCCACTCGTACATGATCAAGGCCGGTGCGACGCCGAAGGAGACCATGTCGGAAAGGCTGTCGTACTGGGCGCCGAAGTCGCTGGTGGTGTGCGTCATGCGCGCGATGCGCCCGTCCAGGCCGTCCAGCACCATGGCGACGAAGATCGCGATCGCCGAGATTTCGAAGCGGTTGTTCATCGCCTGCACGATGGCGTAGAAGCCGAAGAACAGCGCGGCGGTGGTGAAAAGATTCGGCAGCAGGTAGATACCACGCCGGCGCAAGGCGCCTATGGCGCGGGGCGAACCCTCCGGCCGGAGCCCGTCGATATCGTCGTGCTCATCCATGCAGCCTCGCCAGGATCGACGACTAGTTCTTGGAGGTGTCTACGAGGCGGTTCTTGCGGATCCAGGGCATCATTTCGCGCAGGCGCCCGCCGACTTTCTCGATCGGCAGCTCGGCGGTCTGGCGCCGGCGCGACAGCAGCGTCGGCTGCCCGGCGCGGCTCTCGAGCACGAAGTCCTTGGCGTACTCGCCCGACTGGATGCGGCCGAGGATCTCCTTCATGCGCTGGCGGGTGCCTTCGTCGATGACCTTCGGGCCGCTAACGTACTCGCCGTATTCGGCGTTGTTGGAGATGGAGTAGTTCATGGTGCCGATGCCGCCCTCGTACATCAGGTCGACGATCAGCTTCAGTTCATGCAGGCACTCGAAGTAGGCCATCTCGGGCGCATAGCCGGCGTCCACCAGCGTGTCGAAGCCGGCCTTGACCAGTTCCACGCAGCCGCCGCACAGCACCGCCTGCTCGCCGAAGAGATCGGTCTCGGTCTCTTCCTTGAAGTTGGTCTCGATGATGCCGGCCTTGCCGCCGCCGATCGCCGAGGCATAGCTGATCGCCATGTCGCGCGCCTTCTTCGACGGGTTCTGGTGCACCGCCACCAGGCAGGGCGTGCCGCCGCCCGCCACGTAGGTCGAGCGCACCGTGTGGCCCGGGGCCTTGGGCGCGACCATCCAGACGTCGATGTCTTTGCGCGGAATGACCTGGCCGTAGTGCACGTTGAAGCCGTGCGCGAAGGCGAGCGCGCCGCCCTTCTTCAGGTTCGGCGCCACGAACTCGTTGTACACGGCGGCGATGTGCTCGTCGGGCAGCAGCATCATGACGATGTCGGCGCTCTTCACCGCGTCGGCCACCTCGGCGACCTTTAGGCCGGCCTTCTTCGCCTTGTCCCAGGACACGCCGGACTTGCGCAGGCCGACGGTGACCTTCATGCCCGATTCGTGCAGGTTCAGCGCGTGCGCGTGGCCCTGCGAGCCGTAGCCGAGGATGGTGACCTTCTTGCCCTTGATGAGGGAGAGGTCGGCGTCTTTGTCGTAGTAAACCTTCATGGTGGATCCTTACGCTCTGAGAATTCGATTGCCGCGGCCGATGCCGCTGGCGCCGGTACGGACGGTTTCGAGGATCGCGCTCTGGTCGAGCGCATGGATGAAGGCATCCAGCTTCGCGCCGTTGCCGGTGAGCTCGATGGTGTAGGTGCTGTCCGAGACGTCGATGACGCGGCCGCGGAAAATGTCGGCCATGCGCTTTACGTCGTCGCGCTCCTTGGCGCCGGCGCGCACCTTGATGAGCATGAGTTCGCGCTCGATGTGCTCGGCTTCCGAGAGGTCCACGACCTTGACCACCTCGACCAGCTTGTTCAGCTGCTTGGTGATCTTCTCGATGACGTCGTCCGAGCCCACCGTCACCACGGTCATGCGCGACATGGAGGCGTCCTCGGTCGGCGCCACGGTGAGGGACTCGATGTTGTAGCCGCGCGCCGAAAACATGTTGGAGATGCGCGACAGGGCCCCGGCCTCGTTTTCGACCAGGATCGAAATGATGTGCCGCATCAGAGTTCCTCGGAGAGGATCATTTCCGTGATGCCCTTGCCGCCGGGGATCATCGGATAGACGTTTTCGGTCTGGTCGGTGAGGAAGTCGAGGAACACCAGGTCCTTCTTGCGCTTGAAGGTCTCGCGCAGCGCCGGCTCGACGTCCGCGGGCTTGTCGATGAGCAGGCCCGAGTGGCCGTAGCCCTCGGCGAGCTTGACGAAATCGGGCAGCGCGTCCATGTAGGACTCCGAGTACCGGTTGCCGTGGAAGAACTGCTGCCACTGGCGCACCATGCCCATGTACTTGTTGTTCAGGTTGATGATCTTGATCGGCAGGCGGTACTGCTTGCAGGTGGAAAGCTCCTGCAGGCACATCTGGATCGAGGATTCGCCGGTGACGCAGGCCACCGTCGCCCCGGGGTTCGCCATCTGCGCGCCCATCGCCGAGGGCAGGCCGAAGCCCATGGTGCCGAGGCCGCCGGAATTGATCCAGCGGCGCGGCTTGTCGAACTTGTAGAACTGCGCCGCCCACATCTGGTGCTGGCCGACATCCGAGGTGATGAACGCGTCGCCACCCGTGACTTCGTAGAGCTTCTCCAGCACGAACTGCGGCTTGATGATCTTCGCCTTGCGGTCGTACTTCAGGCAGTCCTTGCCGCGCCACTCTTCGATCTGCTTCCACCACGCCTTGATGTCGTTTGTTTTTTTGTCTTTCATCAACGACAAAAAATCATCCAAAACATCCGGAATATTGCCCACGATCGGCACGTCCACCTTGACGCGCTTGGAAATGGAGGAGGGATCGATGTCGATGTGGATGATCTTGCGCGGGTTCTGCGCGAAATGCGCCGGGTTGCCGATGACGCGATCATCGAACCTCGCGCCGATCGCCAGCAGCACGTCGCAGTGCTGCATCGCCATGTTGGCCTCAAAGGTTCCGTGCATGCCGAGCATGCCGAGGAACTGGTCGTCGGTGGCCGGGTACCCGCCCAGGCCCATCAGCGTGTTGGTGATCGGGAAGCCGGTGCGCTTGATGAGGTCCTTCAGCTGCGCCGAGGCGTTCGAGAGCACGACCCCGCCGCCGCTGTAGACCATCGGGCGCTCGGCTTCGAGCAGGAGTTGCACGGCCTTTTTGATCTGCCCGGCATGGCCCTTCTTCACCGGGTTGTACGAGCGCATGCTGATCGTGTCCGGGTAATGGAACTCGCAGGTGTTGGCCGTGACATCCTTGGGGATGTCCACCAGCACCGGCCCGGGACGGCCCGTGGTGGCGATGTGGAACGCCTTCTTCATCGTCACCGCGAGGTCCTTCACGTCGCGCACCAGGAAGTTGTGCTTCACGCAGGGCCGCGTGATGCCGACCGAGTCGCACTCCTGGAACGCGTCCTCGCCGATGGCGTGCGTCGGCACCTGCCCGCTGATGATGATCATCGGGATCGAATCCATGTACGCGGTGGCGATGCCGGTCACCGCATTGGTCAGGCCGGGGCCCGACGTCACCAGGCAGACGCCCACCTTGTTCGAGGAGCGCGAATAGCCGTCGGCGGCGTGCGCCGCGCCCTGCTCGTGGCGCACCAGGACGTGCTTCACCTTGTCCTGCTTGAACAGTTCGTCGTAGATCCACAGGACCGCGCCGCCCGGATAGCCGAATACGACCTCGACGCCTTCCGCTTGCAGGCAGCGGATGAGAATCTGGGCGCCGGTCAGTTCTTCGGTCTTGATGCGGTCCATGACAATTTCGCCTGAGGCAGGAAAAGCATTCAAGATTAACGGCTTGCTGCAATGCGGTCAAGCAAGCCGGCGTAGATCCGGCGGCGCGGTTTGGTACCATCTTCCGCAGAGTCGGGAGCACCGGCCTGGGGGAGAGAATCTGGCGTCACGCAGTGAACTGTCGGCCTTCCTAGCGGGGGTGGAGCGGCGCGCGTTCAAGCAGGCGGTATTCGCCGTTCGCGACGAAGAGTCGGCGCTCGATATCGTGCAGGACGCGATGATGCGGCTCTCGGAGCGCTACGGCGACCGCGTACCCGAGGAATTGCCGCCGCTCTTCCAGAGAATCCTGCAAAACGCGATCCGGGACTGGTTCCGGCGCCAGAAAGTGCGCTCCACGTGGACCACCCTGCTCTCGGCGCTTGCCCCCGGGCGCGGCGAGGAGGACGACCAGGATCCGCTCGACACTTTGCAGGAGGCCGGTGACGCGAATCGCGAGGAATCGCCCCCGGACCTGCTGGCGCGGGCCCAAGTTATTGAAATAATTGAGAAAGAATTGTCCCTGCTGCCTCCGCGTCAACGCGAGGCTTTCGTCATGCGTTACTGGGAGGAACTGGATGTTGCGGAGACCGCGAAAGCCATGGGTTGCTCGGAGGGCAGCGTAAAGACACACTGCTCCCGGGCCACGCACGCTTTGGCGACCGCATTGCGCGCGAAAGGCGTCACGCTCTGAACGGCGTGCGGAAAAATTGACCATGAACGAAATCAAATTCACCAACAAGATCCGCCAGGCGCTGAACGAAGGCGCGCGCCTGCATGGCGATCGCGGCGCCCGCATTGCCGAACGGCTGCGCGCCGCCCGCGAGCGCGCCCTCGAGCGGCGCAGGATCGCGCGCGAGCCTGCGCTTGCCTGGATGCGCGGCGCGACCCTCGCCGGTTCCGCCGGCGAGATGGACGGCTCTGGCGGCACCGGCGGCTTCTCACTGCGCCTGCTGCTGGCGACAGCCCTGCTCGCCGTCGGACTGTTCGGGATCTACAGCGGGCAGCTGGACCAACGCGCCGCCGAAGTCGAGGAACTGGACGCGCTGCTCCTCACCGACGACCTGCCAATCGACGCCTACCTCGACCGGGGTTTCGAAGCATGGCTAAAAAAGGTTTCCGCGAACTGATGCGCGCCGCGCTCGCCGCCCTGCTGCTCGGGTTCGCCCTTACCAGCGCCATCGGCGCCCCCAAGGAAAAGGGCCCGGCCTGGGCCTCGCTCACGGCCGACCAGCAGCAGATGCTCGCGCCGCTTTCCGGCGAATGGAGCAAGCTCGCGCGCGACCAGAAGACGAAGTGGCTCGGCATCGCCAAGCGCTATCCGGCGATGCAGCCCGAAGAGCAGAAGCGCGCCCAGAACCGGATGCAGAAATGGGCCAAGCTCACGCCCGAGCAGCGCTGGCAGGCGCGCGAGCAATACCGCAGCATCGGCAAGGCAGCGCCCAGCCGGCGCGACGAATTGCGCAAGTACTGGGCGGAATACCAGGCCTTGCCGCCGCACGAGAAACGCATGTTCGACGTGCCGCCTACCTACGTGTCCCCGGCGCAGCGCAGGCAGCGTCCCGCGACAAAACCCCACTCCGCGTACGCCCTCCCCGCGCCGTTGTGAACGGCGCGTCGGCGCCCCTTCCCTCCGACGCGGCACCCGGCCTGCTGCGCCGCCTGGCCAGCATGCTGTACGAGTCGATCCTCCTCTTCGCAATTGCCTTTCTCGGCACCTGGCTGTTCCAGTTCGCCGCAGGGACGCTGCGCATCGAAGGCTGGCGCATGCACGTGCTGCAACTGTTCCTGCTGACCGTGTTTGCCGCGTACTTCCTCTGGTGCTGGCTGCGCAGCGGGCAAACGCTGGCGATGAAGACCTGGCGCATCCGCGTGGTCGCGAGGAAGGGCCATTCGCGGCTCCAGCCCAGGACGGCGCTGCTGCGTTTCGTCTGCGCGCTGCTGCTGGTGCCCACGACGATCGGGATCCTCTGGGCCCTGGTCGACCGCGACCGCCAGTTCCTGCACGACCGCCTCGCCGGCAGTCTGCTGGTTCCCGTCTAAGCCCGCCGTCATGCCCTCATGCGCACCCACACGGGTCGCAGGCGCTCGATCCACAGCATCATCAGGATAGCGGTGCCGAGGAACAGCAGGCTCGGCACCGCGGCGGCCGCGATCGGCGGCCATCCTTTCAGCAGCCCGACGTGGGAGAACAGGCTGTTCAGCATGTGGAAGAGAATCCCCAGCATGATGCCGAGGAACACCTTGATGCCGACCATGCCCGAGCGCGCGTGCATGTAGGCGAAAGGCAGGGCCAGCGCCATCATCACCAGCGTCGCGAGCGGATAGAAGAGCTTCTTCCACAAGGCGATTTCGTAGCGCTCGGTCTTTTGCCGGTTGCCGGCGAGATGCTGCAGGTACTTGTAGAGCTTCCACGCCGACATGCGTTCCGGGACCACGATGAGCACGTTCAGCAGGTCCGGGTTGACCGCGGAGCGCCATTCGGCCTCGTCGTAGCGCGCGACGGTCGGCCCGGCCGGGCCGAACATGGTCTGCGAAACGTTGACCAGGCGCCAGGCGCCCGCGCCGGCATACTCGCCGCGCGCGGCCTCCGTCACCTGGCGCAGGCGGTAGGCGGAATCGAATTCGAAGATGCGCACGCCGTTTAGGACGTTCGCCTCGCGCGCCTCGCGCACGTTGATGAACGAGCGCTCGTCCTTGAACCAGAGTCCGGAGTTCAGGTTGCCGCCGATGAGCGACTGCATCGCGTGCATGCGCACCTTCTGCGCCGCCTCCTCGGCGTAAGGCGCGACCCATTCGCCGATGGCGAAGGTGGCGACGACGAATGCCACGCCGATTTTCGCCAGCACCCGGCCCGCCGCCAGCGGCGACAGCCCCGCCGCGCGCATCACGGTGTACTCGGAGTTGCTCGACAGGTGCGCCAGCACGTAGAGGGTGCCGATCAGGACCGCGACCGGGAACAGCTCGTAGGCGTGCGCCGGGACCCACAACGCGACCACCGTGAAGATCTGGCCGAGCTGGTAGTTGCCATTGCCCAGGTCGCGCAGTTCCGCGATCAGGTCGAAAAACGCGAACAGCGCGAGAAAGCCCAGCAGCACGAAGCCGACCGCGCCGTAGATCTGGCGCGCCAGGTAGCGCTCCAGGGTGGGGATGCGGTTCAAGAGGCCGCCGGGCCGGTTGAAATCATGCGCGCCGCGGCATGCGCAGCAGCGACATGCGCTGGGCGAACAGGACCAGCAGCACCAGCAGCATCACCGCGTGCACCAGCCACCAGCCGGTGCCGAAGCCGAGCTTGCCCTGGGCGACCTGCGCCTGGCTCACCGAGAGCAGGTTCGAATACACCATGTAGGTGAGCAGCGCGAACAGCAGGTTCACCGAGCGGCCGGCGCGCGGATTGACGAAGCTCATCGGGATCGCGAGCAGCGCGAGGATCAGGGCGGAGGCCGGCATGCCCACGCGCCACAGCAGCTCGCCCAGGTTGCTGCGCGTCGGGCTCTCGATCAGACCAAGGGTGGAGGTGCTCTTGTGCGTCGCCACCGGCTCGTCGCCCTCCTTGGTCTGGATGCGAGTCGCGTAGCGCTCGAATTCCATCAGCCGGAAATCCGCGTCGCCGGGCGTGCCGACATAGCGCCGCCCGGACAGCATCACGAGGAATCGGTCGCCATTGGGCGCGAACTCGATGAAGCCGCGCTCGCTCATCATCACCCCGGTGCGGCGGTGCTGGGTCGAATTCACGAACACGTTCTGCACCGAGCTCTTGTCGCCGGCGATGGATTCGACGAAGAACACGCGATCGCGGCTGCGCGACTCGCCGAAGGTGCCCGGCTCGACGCGCGAGATGTCGTCGCGCGTGTCGATGCGGCTGCGGTACTGCTCGCTCTTTTGCGCCGCCCAGGGCGAGATGAAGAACGACAGCACCGCGATCACCAGCACCAGCGGCGCGGCGAAGATCAGCACCGGGCGGATCCAGGCGGCGAGCGACAGGCCGGAGTTGAACCAGATCACCATCTCCGAATCGCGCCAGCTGCGGTTTAGCGCGAGCAGCACCGAGATGAACAGCGTGAGCGAGAGCAGCACCGGCAGCAGGTTGAGCGCCGAGAAGCCGAGGAAGGCGACCACCGCGTCCGAGGGAATCTTGCCGCCGGCGGCCTGGCCGAGCAGCCGGATGAGGCGCGTCGTGAGCGCGATCAGGAACAGCGAAAGGAAGACTGCGAC
>JANNXB010000525.1:0-9020 GCA_031409355.1 Betaproteobacteria bacterium
CAGCGGCAACCGGATCAGCGAGCCGGTGAGCACCGGCGTCGCCGCCAGCAGGCCGAACTCGGTTTCATTCAGGCCGAGCGCCTTCTTGATCGGGATGCCGATCACCGCGAACATCATCCAGACCGCGAAGCAGATGGTGAACGCGAAAGTGCTGGAGGCAACGACGGAAACCTGTCTGGTGCGCAGTGTGGTCGTCATGGACGTACTCTATCGGCGCAGGTGCGCACCGATTTGACGCAGGTCAACTTCTCAGCGGTAGACGAGGGTCGGGATCCTGGAATGCGCGAGCACGCCCTGCGTCTCGCTGCCGTGAATCAGCGCCGAGAGGCCGCGGCGGCCGTGCGAAGCCATGAAGATCAGGTCGCAGCCATGGCTCTGCGCGGCGCGGATGATCGCCTCGTGCGGGCTGTCGCTCTGGGCGAAATCGGTGTCGTATTCCACCCCTGCCGCGCGGGCGTGCTGGACGATCTTCTGCAACACGGCCCCGGCCTGGCGCCGGGCCTCCTCCTCATACTGCGGCATCGACACGCCATGCTTTGACATGAGTTCGATCTGGCTCGGCACCCGGTACTCCGGAACCGCGGTGAAGCCGGTGACCCGCGCGTGCAGTTCGCGCGCGAAGGCGACCCCGGCATCGATTGCCTTTTCGGAAAGCGCCGACCCGTCCGTGGGAATGAGAATGTGCCTGTACACGCGGCCTCCTGCTCTCGTTGTCCGATGCGCCGATCATCGGCCCCGCAGAGGAAGACAAATTGACGCAGGTCAAAGGGCCGGCGCCGCGCCCGGCTACGCTGGCAAAAAAGGAGGCACCCATGTTCAAGCAGATTCTCGTGGCGACCGACGGCTCGAAGCTGTCGCAGAAGGCGATCCGCACGGCGGTAAGGCTTGCGCGCGCGACCGGAGCGGCTGTAACCGGCGCCTACGTCGTCGAGCCCTACGTCCCCCCGCAGGGTGAGGCAGCGATCTACGTGGCGGGCTTGTCGGCCGCGCGCTACAAGGCGCTGACCAAACGCGAGGCGCGCAAGGCGCTCGCCGCGGTGGAAATCGAAGCCAGCACGGCGGGCATCGCCTGCCTGACCTTCGCGCTCACCGCGGCCACCCCCTGGGAAGGCATCATCCGCGCCGCGAAGCGCGGCAAATGCGATGTCATCGTGATGTCCTCGCACGGGCGGCGCGGCCTCACCGGGCTGATCCTGGGCAGCGAGACCACCAAGGTGCTGACACACTCCAAGATTCCGGTTCTGGTGTGCCGTTGAGCGCGGGTCGGCAGCGTTACCTGACGATCCAGCGGCGCGAAACCCTGCAGCGCCTGCTGGAAACGCGCGCCGCGGCCCTCAGCCGTGCATGGTCAGCCCGCCGGAAACGCTGATCGTCTGGCCGGTGATGAAATCGGCGTCGCTGCTGGCGAGGAACAGGACCGCGCCGGGAATGTCCTCGGGCTTGCCCAGGCGCCCGATCGGCACCGCGCGGCGGAAGGCCTCGGCCAGCTTCGCCGGATCGCCCGCGCCCTTCATGAACTCGGCGAGCATGTTGGTTTCGGTGACGCCGGGGCAGACCGTGTTCAGGCGCACGCCCTTGGAAGCAAGTTCGCGCGCCAGGGTCTTGGTGAACGAGATGATGCCGCCCTTGCAGGCGGAGTAAACCGCCTCCCCCGACGAACCGACGCGCCCCGCGTCCGAGGCGATGCTGACCACCTTGCCGCCGCCGCGCGCCACCATGCCGGGCAGCACGCAATGCAGCATGTTCATCGCGCCGACCAGGTTCAGCGCGATGATCTTCTGCCAGAAATCGGGTTCGGTTTTCAGGAACGGCTTGAACATGTCCCAGCCGGCGTTGTTGACGAGGATGTCCACCGGGCCGGCGTCGGCGACCGCCCGCTTCACCGCTTCGTAGTCGGTAATGTCGACTTTCACATGGCCCGGCGCCGTGGGACGGATGTCGAACACCACCACCTCGGTGCCCTCTTCGGCGAAGCGCCCGGCGATGGCGCGCCCGATGCCGTCCGCGCCCCCGGTGACGATCGCCCTCTTGCCGCGCAGTCCTTTCATGGCTTCTCCCGATAGTCGTGCTTCGGTAGTATGTTAAGGCCATGTTCGAATCAGCCAATCTCAAGCACCACGTCGACAAGGCGCTCTACAAGCGCGAGGCGTCGAAACTGCGCCAGGCACTGCTCGATGCGCAGTACCGCCTAAAGGAGAACGGGCACTTCCCGGTCCTCATCCTGATCGCCGGCGTGGAGGGCGCGGGCAAGAGCGAGACGGTGAACCTGCTGAACGAGTGGATGGATCCGCGCCACATCCGCACCAGCGCCTTCTTCGATCCGTCGGACGAAGAGCTAGAGCGGCCGCACCTGTGGCGTTTCTGGCGCGAGCTGCCGCCCAAGGGAAGGATCGGAATCTTCTTCGGCGCCTGGCACACCATGCCGATCCTGCGGCGCGTGACCGGAGAGATCGGCGCGGGCGAGTTCGCGCGCGAGATCAGCGAGATCCAGCGCTTCGAACGGATGCTCTGCGACGAGGGCGTGCTGCTGCTCAAGTACTGGTTCCACCTGTCGCGGGACCAGCAGCGCAAACGCATGAAGGAGCTGGCGGGCGATCCGGCGACGCGCTGGCGCGTGACGGAGCGCGACCTGGAGTATTTCAAGCTCTACAAGAAGTTCATCAAGGCGTCCGATCCGTTCCTGCGCAAGACCTCGACCAGCGAGGCGCCCTGGATCGTGGTGCCGGGCGCGGACGCGCGCCATCGCACGCTCAGCGTGGGCAGGCACCTGCTCGCGGCGCTGCGCGAGCGGCTGGGCGAAAAGCCGCTAAAGCGCCTGCCCGACCGGACCCCGCCGATGCCGGCCGCCGCCGACGGCCTGAACGTCCTGCGCGCGCTCGAGCTGGACCAGCCGATGACCAAGGCCGCGTACGGCAAGGAACTCGAAAAATGGCAGGGGCGCCTGAATGCCGCGTCGCGCGATCCGCGCTTCCAGTCGCTCTCGGTGGTCGCAGTTTTCGAGGGCAACGATGCCGCGGGCAAGGGCGGCACGATCCGCCGGGTCACCGGCGCACTGGATGCGCGCTGCTACGCCAACGTCTCGATCGCGGCGCCAACCGAGGAAGAACTCGCACAGCCCTACCTGTGGCGGTTCTGGCGCCACCTGCCGCGGCACGGCCGCTTCACGTTCTACGACCGCTCGTGGTACGGGCGCGTACTGGTGGAGCGGGTCGAAGGCTTCTGCAGCGAGTCCGACTGGATCCGGGGGTATACCGAGATCAACGATTTCGAGGGAGCGCTGCTGCGCCACGGCAGCGTGGTGGTCAAGTTCTGGCTGGCGGTCAGCAAGGAGGAGCAGTACCGGCGCTTCAAGGCGCGGGAGAAAATCAGCTTCAAGCGCTTCAAGATCACCGCAGAAGACTGGCGCAACCGCAAGAAATGGGACCAGTACGAAAACGCTGTCTGCGACATGGTCGACCGCACTTCCACCATACGCGCACCCTGGACCCTGGTCGAGGCGAACAACAAGTACCACGCGCGCATCAAGGTGCTTAAGACCCTGTGCCGCGCGGTGGAAGACGCGCTGGCCGCAAGCAAGGCGCGCGTCAGGAAAGGCGCCAAGAAGAAGAAGTAACATCCTGCCGACGATGAGCGGCCGCAGCAACGAACGCATCGCGATCTCCGCAATCCACGTGGCGTTTGCGCTGTCGATGCTGCTGCACGCGCTGCTGCTTTCGGGCTGGCTGCCGAAAATCCAGTTGCGCCCGTCCGAAAAACTGGGGGAAGGCAAGCCCGGCGGATCGCTCGCGGTACGCCTGGCGCCCCCGCCCGCCCCGCCGCCCGCCCCCTCTCCCGCATTGCAGGCGCCTCGAAGCCCGGCGCGCAGTGCCGCGGCGCCGCCTCCAGCGCCCGCGGAACGCGTGCTCGCGCTGGAGCGCCCGGCCGCTGCGCGCGTCCCGCCGCCCGCCGAGCCGGCGCAGTCAGTAGCGCCGCCTGCCGCCGATTTCACCGCCTCGATCGAAGCACGCCGCCGCGCACGTGAAGCGGCGACGACACCGCCGCAGCGCGCCCGCCTGTCGGAGCCGCCGAACGAGACGGCGCAGGAGCGCGACAACCGCATCGCGGCGATCAATCTCGGCCTGAACCGCACCCCCAGCTTCGGCGACGAGAAGAAGCACGGCGGCGGCATCTTCCAGATCGAACGCGTCGGCGCGAACGATGCCGAGTTCTTTTTCTACGGCTGGAACAAGGCCATCGCGCGGAATTCGCGGCAAATGATCGCGGTGCGCCGCGGCGATAGCCCGTCCACCGAGCTCGCCGTGGTGCGCAGGATGATCGCCATCATCCGCGAGCACGAAAACGGCGACTTCATCTGGGAGTCGAACCGCCTGCGGCGCGACGTATGGCTGTCCGCGCGCGCCTCGGACAGCGCCGGGCTGGAGCAGTTCTTCATGCACGAGTTCTTCCCCGGCGTCCGGCCGCGTTGAAGGCGGCTTTGACGCAGGTCAATGGACGCGCCCCGCCGGCGCCTATGCTGGCATCACACACAGATGAAGGAGCAGAGCTTGTCCCGCTACCACGCAGTCGTATGGATGGACCATCACGAGGCCCACGTGCTGCAGTTCACGCCCGACGAGGCCGAAAAGACACTGGTGCACGCGCACGCCAAGCACCGCCAGACGCACCACCGCAAGGGCGCGACCGGCAGCGGCAAGGCGCCGGAGGACCGCGAATACTTCAACAAGGTCGCCGCCTCGCTCGCGGGAACCACGGAGATCCTCATCGTGGGCCCGGCGCTTGCGGGAAAGGAATTCGCCGGCTATCTCGAAAAACACGCGCGCGACCTGGCCGGCAAGGTCGTGGCGGTCGAGGCGGCGGACCATCCGAGCGACGGGGAACTGCTGAAGCTCGCGCGGAAATTTTTCGTCGGCGCAGACCGCATGCGCACGCAACCGGGCACGCGGCCGGCCTGAGCAAAGGAGACGGCTGCACATGCACTACTTCACGATCGAGCAACGCGAAACGCTGAAACAGATGCTCCAGGCACGCGCCGAGGTCCTGCGCGAGGAGATCCGGGAGGACACGCAAGCCGACCTGAACGCCGAACCCGAGGCCGTCGCACTCAGGCTCGACGTGGCCGAGTTGCGCGCAGTGGAGGCGGCGCTCGCTCGCCTGCACGCGCCGGAATTCGGCCTGTGCGCGGATTGCGCTGCACAGATCCCCTATTCGCGGCTGAGCGCCAATCCGGCCGCGTCCCGGTGCATTGCCTGCCAGGCAATGCACGAGCGCGCCTGACCATGTACAAGCACATCCTGGTCGCGACCGACGGCTCCACACAGTCGGCGCCCGCGATCCGTACCGCGCTGGAACTCGCCAAGGCGCTGGGCGCAAGGCTGACCTGCCTGCACGTGCTGGCCGCCTACTTTCCAGCTGGCGCGGCGAAGGCGTTTCCGCCTTTATCCAACGCCTCGTACCGGCGCGTAATAGCGAAGGAATCCCATCGCGCGCTAGCCGCGTTCAATGCCGCCGCCCGCTCCAACGGCGTCGCGGCTACCGCAACGTCGGTCGTCGGCGGCGAACCGTGGCGCGTCCTTCTGCAATGTGCCCGTACACGCAAGTGCGACCTGATCGTGATGGCCTCGCACGGCCGCCGCGGACTCGCAAGCCTGCTCCTCGGCAGCGAGACCACCAAGGTGCTGACCCATTCGAAGGTCCCGGTGCTGGTCTGCCGCGCGCGCCGCGCGGGCTAGCCGAGCAGGTGCGCAGTCCGGCCTTGGCGACCGGATTGCGCTCGCGTTCCAGGCCGATCAGCAGGCCGATGCCGAGGCTGGCGGACAGAGGGAGCCAGTCGGCCGGAATCTCCAAGTCAGCCGGCTCTCGTCCAGCGCTCACCCAAACCGACCGGCGCGGGCGCGAGCGTGACGATGCGCTGATACAGTTTGGTGAAGTCCTTCTCGCGCAGGTCGGCGATCGGATCGTCGTTGCCGAGGAAGGCGGCCTCGATGGCCGCCCAATCGTCGCTCGTCAGCGACTTTTGGGCCATCGGCATCAGCTCGTGCTCTTCGCGACGCATGTGATTCCAGTGGAATTGCGCGTACAGCTCGACCACCGCGGCAAAGCGCACGCCGCCCTCCGGCCAGGTCTGCTCGTAAGCCAGCAGCGCCTGCTCCAGGTCGCGCACCAGGCGCGCGCCCTGGATGTGCTCGGACTGCAGGTCGTCGATCAGCGACCGGGCGGCCGGATCGCGCAGCAGCAGCCGCGCGAACAGGTGGACGTCCTCCTTGGGGTGGTGCATGCGCTCCGGGAAGGCGTCTATGTAGTAGACCATGGCGCGGAAGACGCCGAAGTCCGGCCGAACCGCCGAATCGCGCGCCATCTGCGTCAATGCCTTCAAGCCGCTCAGCACCGCGGAAATCGAGCGGTGTTCGTTGTAGATGATGCGAATCGCCTTGTTCATGTGTTCCTCCTATAGACAGAGCAGGCCACGGCGGATGCCCTCAGCCAGTCCTTCCGCATGCGCGAGCCCGTAAATGCCGGATCCGAGCACGGCGCCACCGATGGTGACGCGCCACGCGCGCAAGCGCGCCGCGAGCCAGCCCGCGGCGAGCAGGAAGGGCAGCGTGCCCAGCCCGAAAGCGGCCATCGCCAGCGCGCTGCGCGGCGGGCTGCCCGCGAAAGCCGCGGCGGCCAGCGCTGCGTAGACCATGGCGCAGGGCAGCCAGCCCCACACCAGCCCGGCAACGTAGGCACGCGGCAGCGTGCGCGCCGGCAACAGCCGCGCGGCGAGCGGCTGCAGGCGGCGCCATAGCGGCACGCCGAGCGACTCCACGAGCGACAGCGCGCGCGCCCCCCCCGCGAGATAGAGGCCGACGACGATCAGCAGCACGCCGAGCGCAACCTGCAGGGTTTCCTGCGCGGGCAGCACGCCCGATGCGTAGACGGCGGCACCCAGCACGCCGGCTACCGCTCCCGCGACCGAATACGTGGATATGCGCCCGAGATTGAATGCGATGCGCCTGCGCCAGACCGCCTCCTCGCGGATCGGAATGACCTTTTTAGCGTCGAACGCGGCGACGATCCCGCCGCACATGGCGACACAGTGCACGCCCGAGACCAGCCCGGCCGTAAACATTGTCGCGAGCAGCGCCTCCACGCTCAGATCACCTTCGAGTAGGCGGCGCCCCGCAGGCGCGTGCGCAGGTATTTGTCGAACACCATGCACAGCGTGCGCACCAGCAACCGGCCGCGCGGCGTCACGACAATCCACTCCGGGCCGATCTCCACCAGCCCGTCGGCTTCCAGCGCACGCAGATCCGCGAGTTCGGCGGCGAAATACTTTCCGAAATCGATCAGGTGCGCGATCTCGATCGACTCGATGGAAACCCGGAAATGGCAGGTCAGCGACTGGATCACGGCGCGCCGCAACAGGTCGTCCGCGCTCAGCTCGACGCCGCGCATCACGGGAATGCGGCCCGCGTCGAGCGCCGCGTAGTAGTCGTCCAGCCGCTTCTGGTTCTGGTAATAGGTCGGGCCGAGCCGGCCGATCGCCGAGACGCCGAAGCCGAGCATGTCCGACTCCGGGTGCGTCGAGTAGCCCTGGAAGTTGCGCTGCAGCCGGCCCCGCGCCTGTGCCAGCGCCAGCTCGTCGGCGGGCTTGGCGAAATGGTCCATGCCAATGTGCAGGTAACCGGCGCGCGTTAGCCGGCCGATCGCGAGCGTCATGATCTGCAGCTTCGATTCCGCGGACGGCAGCTCGGAGGGGTCGATGCTCCTCTGCGGCTTGATCGCGGCCGGCATGTGGGCATAGCTGTAGAGCGCGATGCGGTCGGGGTCGAGCGCGACGACCTTGTCGAGCGTCGCGTTGAAGCTGTCGAGCGTCTGGCGCGGCAGGCCATAGATCAGGTCCAGGCTGACTGAGCGGAATCCGGCTTCGCGCGCTTCCTCGATCACGCGGCGCGTCTCCTCCTCGCTTTGCACCCGGTTCACGGCGTTCTGCACGGCGCGGTCGAAATCCTGCACGCCGATGGACACGCGGTTGAATCCCAGGCCGCCGAGAAACGCCATGCGCCCGGGCTCGGTGCTGCGCGGATCCACCTCGATGGAGACTTCGGCATTCGCGTCGCGCGCGAACTGCCCATCGAGCATCTCCATCAGTGCCGCCATTTCGGCGCGCGCGAGGAAGGTCGGCGTGCCGCCGCCCCAGTGCAGCTGGCAGATACGGCGCTCGCTGCCGTCGGAGGGCCCGAGCAAGCCGCCCACGAGCGCTAATTCCCTCTCCAAGTACTTGATATACTTGGCCGATTTCGAGTTGTCGCGCGTGACCAACTTGTTGCAGCCGCAGTACAGGCAGAGGCTCCTGCAAAACGGCAGGTGCACGTAGACTGAGAGCGGCTGGACGATGCCGCCAATATTGCGGCAGCCGAGCCAGCGCCGAAAACCGTCTTCGCCGAACGCGTCGACAAATCGGTCCGCGGTCGGATACGACGTGTAGCGCGGGCCGCTCGTGTCGTACTTGCGGATCAACACCGGGTCGATCACAACATCGGAGGCGGAATAGTGCATCTGGGGCTACTTTGAACGTCGGGGAGGCGGGCACCTTGACCTCGGTCAAACGAAGCCTGTTCCGCAACCCCGTGGCGCTCGCCGCGGCCGCCGCCTCGCTTGGCGCGCTGCTCGTGATCAACGTGATCGCGGCGCTGCGCGGGCTGGATTCTCCCTGGCTGCTGGGCGCCGCGATCATCGCCGACGTCCTCACGGTGGGCGCCGGGGTGCTGGTCGCGGCGCGCGAAGTGATGGTCGCCGACCGGCGCACCGGCGCCGCCCAGGCACGCCTCTCGGCGATCGTCGATTCGGCCATGGACGCCGTGATCACGGTGGACGGGGAGCAAAGGATCGTGCTCTTCAACCGCGCCGCGGAGCAGGTATTCGGCCTGCGCCGCGAGAGCGTGCTCGGGTCCCCGCTCGAGCGGCTGCTGCCGGCGCGCTTCCGGGGAATGCACCGCGGCCACATCGCGACTTTCGGCCAGACCGGCGTCACCAGC
>JANNXB010000526.1:0-10911 GCA_031409355.1 Betaproteobacteria bacterium
GATGGCGTCATTGCGCTTCTGGTTGTAGCCATCAATGGCGCGTTTGTTGGCGGCGATTTCCGAATCCGGCACGTTGCGCCGGCGCGCCAGGTCTTCCTCGTCCCATAGCAGGCAGTTGCAGCGGTGGTTGTCCTCGATCGCCTGCCACACGCCGGCGCGATGCTCCGCGGCGCCGCTCTTCGCCCAGCCGGCCATGGCGTGCCGGGCGTCGTGGAAGGCGGTCAGTTCGCGCGCGCAGGTCCCGTCATCTGCCGTCAATCCTTTGCAGTTCGATCAGCTTCGCATACTTCATGAAGCTGTTCATGCAGCCGATCGAGATGTGCACCAGGCCGGGCAGGCCGTCGAGGAAACCCAGCCTCACGAGGTAGAACTTGAGGAAACGCAGCAGCGGCGACAGGGCGATCTCGGCCAGGCCCGCGCGGCGCCCGCGCCGGTGCAGGTCGCGCGCGGCCAGGGCGGTGTAGCGGTTCTGCTTCTCGAGGTAGCGGCCGAGGTCTTCGCCCGACTCGTGCAGCAAGTCGCCCGACAGGGTCCCGAGCGGCGTGCCCGGCGCGTCCAGGAGCACTTTCTCGTGCACTTCGTCGTCGCTCCAGCGCGCATGCCGCCGGTCGAAGAGACGCAGGCTCCAGTCCGGATAGCCTTCGCCGTGCCGCAGCCAGCGGCCGAGGAAACGATTGCGGCGCGCCATGCGGTAGACCGGCGTTTCGGGCGACTGCAGCGCGAGCACCAGGCTCGCGGCGAGTTCCGGCGAGACCCGCTCATCGGCGTCCAGGCACAGCACCCAGTCGTGCGCCGCCTGCTCGACGGCGAACTGCTTCTGCCTGCCGAACCCGAGCCATTCCTTGGTCACCACGCGCGCGCCGTAGCGCTCCGCGACTTCCCTGGTGCCGTCGCTGCTGCCCGAGTCGACCACGATGACTTCGTCGGCAAAGGCGACGCTTGCGAGGCAATCCGCGAGTTGCGCGGCGGCGTTCTGGGTGATCAGGACGACCGAGAGAGGCAAGGGGGGTTAAAATCGCTTGAAAACAAGGCAGTATTTTATCCTTGCCGCGCATCCTTTTCGTCAAAACCTCCTCGCTCGGCGATGTCGTGCACAACTGCCCGGCGGTCACCGATGTCGCGCGCGCAGTGCCGGGGGCGGAGATCGACTGGGTCGTCGAAGAGCAGTTCGCGGAGGTTGCGGCATTGCACGCGTCGGTGCGGCGCGTGATACCCGTCGCGATCCGGCGCTGGCGCGAGGCCCTGTTTTCCGCCGGGACGTGGTCGGAGGCGAGCGCGTTTCGCTCGGCGTTGCGCAGCGAGCAGTACGACGTCGTGATCGACAGCCAGGGCCTGGTGAAGAGCGCCCTGGTCACTGCATTGGCGTCGGGCCGCAAGCACGGCTTCGACCGAGCCAGCGCGCGCGAGCCGTTTGCCGCGCGTTTCTACGATGCCAGGCATGCGGTGCCGGACAACTTGCATGCGGTCGAGCGCAATCGCCGGCTTGCTGCGTCCGCTCTCGGTTATCGCGTCGAAGGGGCCTGCGACTACGGCCTGAACGCGTCGGGGGAAATGCCATTGCAGGTTCGCAGGCCGTTCGCCGTGCTTTTCACCATGACCAGCCGCGACGACAAACTCTGGCCGGAGGAACACTGGCGCGCCCTCGGCAACGCGCTGGAGGCCCGCGGCCTGCACTGCCTGCTGCCCTGGGGTACGGAGGAGGAACGGCGCCGCTGCGCGCGCATCGCGACGGCCATTCGAGGCGCGGTGGTTCCGAGGCACATGGGATTGACGGAACTGGCGAATTTCGCGCGCCAGGCCCAATGCGTGGTCGGTGTGGATACCGGGCTCGCGCACCTTGCGGTAGCGGTCAATGTTCCCGTCATCGGCCTGTATTGCGGCTCGGATCCCGCGCTTACCGGCCTGCATGGCGGCAAGTGGGTCCGCAATCTCGGCAATCGTGGCGCGCCACCGGCGGTTGCGGACGTGATTCGCGCCCTGGAGCCCGTGCTCTGATGTGGCGCTTGTTCTACTCGCTCCTGATCCAGGCGGCGGTGCCGTTCATACTGGCCAGGCTCTGGTGGCGCGGGCGGCTGGAGCCCTTCTACCGCCGGAGAATCGGCGAGCGCTTTGGCTACTACCGCGATCCTCCCTCCGCGCAGCCGTTGATCTGGCTGCACGCCGTGTCGGTGGGCGAGGCGCGCGCCAGCGTGGGCCTGGTGCGCGCGCTCAAGGCGGCCCACCCCGGCCATGAGATTTTGCTCAGTTGCATGACGGCTGCAGGGCGCGAAGCGCTTAGGGAACTGCACGGGGAGTCGGTGCGCATCGCCTGGCTGCCTTACGACTATCCGGGCGCCGCGCGGCGGTTCCTGGAGCACTTCCGGCCGCGCCTCGCGGTGCTGATGGAAACCGAAATCTGGCCCAACCTGATCGCCGCCTGCAGCGACAACGGGGTGCCGGTGATGCTCGCGAATGCGCGCATGTCGGAGAAATCGGCGCGTTCCTACCGACGCTGGGGCGGGCTGACGCAGCCGGCGATCACTGCACTGGCGGTGGTGTGCGCGCAGAGCGAGGATGACGCGATGCGCCTGCGCGAGCTTGGCGCGCGCAGAGTGACAATCGCCGGCAACATGAAATTCGACAGCACGCCGGACGAGGCGAAGTGCGTGGCCGGCAGGGCCTGGCGCGAGCGGCTGGGGCGGCCGGTGCTGCTGCTGGCAAGCACGCGCGAAGGCGAGGAGAAGATCCTGGTGGAGTCGCTGCCTGCCTGGGACGGCGACCTGCTGGTGCTCGTCGTGCCCAGGCATCCCCGGCGATTCGACGATGTCGCAGCCCTGTCGCAGTCGCGGCGCAGCCGCGATCCGCTGCCCGCGGCGACGGATCGCGTCCACCTCGGCGACACCATGGGCGAGATGGATTTCTACTACGCGGCGGCGGACGTGGCGGTGATCGGCGGGTCGTTCGCGCCGCTCGGCGGCCAGAACCTTATCGAGGCCTGCGCTGCGGGCACTCCGGCCGTATTCGGCCCGAGCATGTTCAACTTTTCTGAGGCGGCGCACCTCGCGCTGGAAGCGGGCGCCGCGGTTCAGGCGGCGGACGCGGCCGGAGCTATCCGCGAATCCGTTAAGCTGCTTTCCGATTCAGAACGAAGAAAAAGAATGGGTACCTCAGGCAGGGCGCTTTGCGACACGCACCGGGGCGCGACGCTGCGGCACCTCGAGCTCTGTCGCGAATTGCTGGGAAATACTAGGGCGCCAGGGCCCGGTTAACTTCTTCAATGTCCTCGTCGCGCAAGCTGCCGGCGGCCGCCTTCAGCCGCAGGTGGCTGGTGATGGTGTTGTAGCGCGCCACCGCAAGATCGCGCCGCGTCGAGAACAGCTGCTGCTGCGCATTCAGCACGTCGATGTTGATGCGCACGCCCACTTCATAGCCGAGCTTGTTCGAATCCAGCGCGCTCTGCGATGAAACCAGCGCCTGCTCCAGCGCGCCTACCTGGGCGATGCCATTGGTCACTCCCAGGTAGGTCTGGCGCGCCGTCAACGCTTGGCTGCGCCGGGCGTTCTCCAGGTCCTGCTTGGCTTTCTCGTAGAGTGCCGCCGCCTCGCGTTCGCGCGAGCTGATCGCGCCGCCCTGATACAGAGGCAGGCCGAACTGCACGCCGAAAACGCCGCTCTGCACATAGCTCGGAACCGAAGACAGTTGCGAGGCGGTCTGCGAAGTCCAGCCGTAGCTCGCCACCAGGTCCACGGTCGGATAGTGGCCGGCCGCCTGGCGCTTGGCTTCGAGTTGCGCGATCTCGGCGACGGATTCCTGGATCTGCACCGGGTAGCCCTGCTTCTCGGCGATGTCCACCCAGCTCTGCATGTTGGCCGGGTTCGGCGGCGTGAGCCTGACCTCCGGCCGCAATGGCCTGAGCCCCGCATACTGCTTGCCGGTGATCTGCTGCAACGAGCTCTTCTTGGTCTCGAGGTCGTTCAGCGCGGCGATTTCCTGGGACGAGGACAGGTCGAAGCGGGCCTGCGCCTCGTGCGTGTCGGTGATGGTCGCGGTGCCCACTTCGAAATTGCGCTTGGCCTGAGCCAGCTGCTCGCTGATCGCGGCCTTCTGCGCCTGCACCAGCGCCAGCGTGTCCTGCGCCGCGAGCACGTCGAAATAGGCCTGCGCCGCGCGCACGGCGAGATCCTGGCCGGCCTGGCCGAACGTCGACTCGGCCTGCTTTACCTGGAACTCGGCCTGGCTGTACTGGAGCGAATTCTGCCTGCGATAGATCGGTTGCGAAAACGAGAGCGAGTAGCCATGAGAGCGTGCATCGCGCAGCGTCGATGCGCCCACCGAGCTGTTGTGCGGCTCGGTTTCGGTGCGTGTGTTGGTGAAATTACCGGTCAAGCCCAGTGTCGGCAGGATCAGTGCGCGTCCCTGCGGCAGTTTCTCGAGCCCGGCCTGCAGGGCATACCTGGCGGCGGCGAATTGCGCGTCGTAGCTCTTCGCGTCGCGATAGACCTGCTGCAGGTCCTGCGCCCATGCAGGAAGAGGAAGGGCGGGCAGCGCGAGGAGGGAAAGCGTAAGCGTGAGGGCGCGCATCGATCTGGCCTTGTAGGTGGATCCGTACACTGACATGTCAGAAGGCAAAGCGCGAGGGCGGTTTGCAGTTGGCGAGCGGCGAGAGCAGGGTCTCGAACAGCGCCACGCTGTGCAGCGCTCCGGCAGCGGTAGCGGCGATGACGGTCGCGGTCATGACCGGGGGTTCTCCGATCACCGCAAAAGCGCGCCCACCGGGAGCGAGCAGGTCCAGCAGCGTCCTGGGCAGCCGCGGCACCGACCCTGTGAGAACGATGATGTCGAAAGGGCCTCCCGAGGACGGGCCAGCGGACCCGTCGCCGACCGTGAGCGTGACGTTGTCAACGCCGTGGCGGGCGATGTTCGCCTTGCCGAAGGCGGCAAGCGCGGGACGGATTTCGATCGAGTGGACGTGCGCCGAGCGATGCGCGAGCAGCGCGGTGAGGTAACCGCTGCCGGTTCCTACTTCCAGCACCCGGTCGCTGCGCTTGGGCGCCAGTTCCTGCAGCACCCTTGCCTCCATCTTCGGCGCCCACATCCTTTCGCCTTCGCCCGCATCTTCCCCTAACGGGATTTCCATGTCGGCGAACGCGAGGTTGCGGCAGGACAGCGGGACAAACTCCTCGCGCGGCACGGTGTAGAGCAGGTCGAGCACATCCTGGTCCAGCACCTCCCAGGTGCGGATCTGTTGCTCCACCATGTTGGTGCGGGCCTGTTCGAGGTTCATGTCATACATTGGTGCCGGGGGAAGTCGCAATCTTACCAAAGCGCTTCGCCCAGGCGGCAAGATCATCGAGGTAGGTGTAGATCACCGGCACTACCACCAGGGTCAGCAGGCCCGAGGTAATGACGCCGCCGATTACCGCCTGCCCCATGGGCGAACGCTGCTCGCCCCCTTCGCCCAGACCCAGCGCGAGCGGAATCATGCCGAAGATCATCGCCAGCGTGGTCATCAGGATCGGTCGCAGGCGGATCCGACCGGCCGACAGTACCGCCTCGCTGCGTGCCTTGCCGGCCCGGCGCTCGTGGTTGACGAAGTCCACCAGCAGGATCGCGTTCTTGGTCACCAGGCCCATCAGCATGATGAAACCGATGATAGAGAAGATATTGAGCGTCGAACGGAACAGGAGCAGCGCCAGCACCACGCCGATCAGCGACAGCGGCAGCGATATCATGATCGCCACCGGCTGGATGAAGCTGCCGAACTGCGAAGCGAGGATCAGGTAGATGAAGATCACCGCCAGCGCGAGCGCCTGCACGGCGTAGGCGAACGACTCCTGGATGTCCTTCGAGGAGCCGCCCATGGTGTAGCGGTAGCCCGGCGGCATGACGATGCGATCGAGCTTGCCGCGCAGTTCGGTCGCCGCGTCGCCGGCGGCGCGGTTGTACACGTTGGCGGTGATCAGCACTTCGCGCAGCTGTTCCTTGCGGTTGATCTGCTGCGGCCCGCTGCCAGGCGAAATCGCGGCGATCTCGCGCAGGCTCACCATCCTCGGCGCGCCGTTGGCGTCCAGCTGGCTTGAGGCGAGCGGCACCCGTTGCAGGTCTTCGACTCGCGCGCGATCGGCACGCGACAACCGGACCTGCACGTCGTAGTACTGGTCGTCCGGCCCGCGCCAGTTGCCGACGGCCTGGCCGGCGAGCAAGGGCCGCAAGGTTGACGCCACCTGGCCGACCCCGATGCCCAGGTCGCTGGCGAGCTCCCGCTTCATCTCCACCGAGATCTGCGGTTTGGCCGCTTCATCGCTCGACTCGGCGTCCACCGCGCCGGCAGTCTCGCGCACCGCGGCCATCACCTGGGCGGCGATCTCCACGAGTACCTTGCGTTCCTGGCCAAGGATCGAAACCTGGATCGGTTTGCCGCTGGAGACCGACTTGTAGGCGCCGATCTGCTGCAGCTCGATGCCGGCGATGCGAGACAGCCGCTCGCGCATCGGTTTCGTGAGTTCGCCCTGGGAGCGCTTGCGCTCCTTTCTCGGCAGCAGCTGCACGAAGATGTTGACCTTGTTTTTTCCCTGGACGAAGCCGGTGTTGACGGTGGCGTAGGTGACTTTTACTTCCGGAAACTCGCGCAGCGCGGCTTCGGCCTGCTGCGCTTTGGACTGGGTCAGCGCGAGCGAGGCGCCCACCGGGGTCTTGAACTGCACCTGCAGCTCGGACAGGTCGGGCTCGGGCACGAACTCCGTGCCGACCAGCTTCATCAGAGGGAAACTCAGGAGAAAGCTCGCGACCGCGAGCGCCAGCACGGTCTTGCGGTGCGCAAGGGCCCAGCCGAGCAGCCTCTCGTAGGCGATGGAAATCCGATCCATAAGACCGTGGAACCAGGCGAGCAGCCGGCCGAGGGGGCCGGAGCTGAACTTGCCCTCGGCCTGGGGATCGTGCCAGATCGACGACAGCATCGGGTCGAGCGTGAACGACACGAACATCGAAATCACCACCGCGGCCACCACGGTGAGGCCGAACTGGTGGAAGAAGCGCCCGATGATGCCGCCCATGAAACCCACCGGCAGGAACACCGCGACGATCGACAGCGTGGTAGCGAGCACCGCCAGTCCGATTTCGCGCGTGCCTTCCAGCGCGGCGGTGCGGTGGTCGGCACCGAGGGCCACATGGCGCACGATGTTCTCGCGCACCACGATGGCGTCGTCGATCAGCAGCCCCACCGACAGCGACAGCGCCATCAGCGTGAGGACGTTGAGCGTGAAGCCGAACGCGTAGATGAAGAGGAACGTGCCGATGAGCGCGATCGGAAGCGTCAAGCCGGTGATCACCGTGCTGCGCCAGGAAGCGAGGAACAGGAACACGATGCCAATGGTGAGCAGCCCGCCCTCGAGCATCGTCTTCTTCACGTCGGCGACCGAGTTGCGGATGCCGGTCGAGGCGTCGCGCACGATGTCGATCTTCACGTCCGAAGGCAGGAAGCCCTGCAGTTCCTTCGTCACGCGGCGCACGCCGTCCACCACGGCGATGGTGTTCTCGCCCTGCGCCTTGATGATGTCCACCGACAGCGCGCGCTGGCCGTTCACCAGCGCGGCGTTCTCCTCTTCCTGCTGGCCGTCCTCGATCTCGGCGATAGAACCCAGCGTCACCGCCTTGCCACCGCGGCGCGCGACTATGAGGTTGCGGAAATCCTGCGGCCCGGTCAGCCGGGCGCGCAGCTGGACGATCTTCTCCTGGCTGGCGCTAAGTATCGTGCCGGCGGGAATCTCCTGGTTCTCCGAGCGCAGCGCCTGCACCACCTGGTCGGCGCCGACCTTCTGCGCCTCCATCGCCTCCAGGTTGAGGTAGACCTTGATCTCGCGCTTGACGCCGCCCACCAGCGTGGCCTGCCCGACGCCGCCGACATTCTCCAGGCGTTTCTTGATCACCTGGTCGGCGAGGGTAGTGAGTTCGCGCAGGCTTCGGCTCGAGGACTGGACCGCCACCGACACGATCGGGAAATCGTCCGGATTGAAGCGGCTTACGCGCGACTCCTTGATCTCATCGCGGAAACCCGAGCGGATCAGCGCGATCTTCTCGCGCACATCCTGCGCCGCGAGCTTGGGATCGACCGAGAGGTCGAATTCGATGATCACCACCGAGAGGCCCTCGTAGGAGCGCGACGAGAGCGTCTTGATGCGGCTGATGGTGTTGACCGATTCTTCCACGCGCCGGGTAACTTCTTCCTCGACGTTCTCTGGCGAGGCGCCGGGATACTCGGTCTGAACCACCACCACCGGGAAAGTGACGTCCGGGAACTGCTCCACCGGCAGGCGCGAGTAGGAAAACGCGCCCAGCACCAGCAGCGCGAGCATCATCATGGTCGCGAAGACCGGATTGGAGATGCTGACCCGAGTGAACCACATGGCGGGACTGGGTTACTTCTTTACGAGGTCGGAAGGTTCCGGACCTGAAAGCCTTGCGGTCAATCCTTCCCGCAGGGACCCCAGATTCACGCGCACGATGCGATCGCCCGCGGCAAGGCCGTCGAGCACCTGCACCCGTCCTGCGGCGTCGGGCGCGCCGACTTTGACGTTCTTCTTCTTCACCAGCCCGTCCTCGATCGCATAGACGAACGTCTGGCCGATCTCTTCGCGCACCGCCGAGGCCGGCACCGCCAGGGCGCCATCGACGCGCGACAGGGTCAGGGCGCCCTGCGCGAACATGCCGCCGCGCAGCAGGCCCTCGCGATTGTCGATCACCGCGTAGACGCTGATCGAGCGCGAGCCCGCGGTGGCCGCCGGGTTGATGCGTTCGATGCGGCCGGCGAACTCGCGCTCGCCGAAGCCTTCGACGCGGAAGTTCATCGTCTGCCCGATCCGTACCTGGCCGATTGCGGCCGGCGGCACCGACGCTTCGAGCTGAAGGCGAGAGAGATCGACGATGCTCACCACCTTGGCGTCCAGCGAAACGCGTTCGCCGGGTTGCGCATGGCGCAGCGATACGATGCCGGAGAAGGGCGCCACCAGCACCGCGTCGCCCTGGGACTTGCGCGCCACAACGCGCTCGGCCTCGGCCGCGTGCAGCTTGGCCACCGCGACGTCGTAGTTGCTCTGTATGTTGTCGAAGGCGCTCTGCGAGATGAACGATTTGTCGAGCAGCGCCTTTTGCTGGTTGCGGTTCTTCTCCGCCCAGATCAGCTGCGCCTTCGCGGCCGCGACATCCGCATCGCGCGCGGCGAGCCTGGCCTGCACTTCGGTGAGGTCGATCCTGGCCAGCACCTGGCCCTGCTTCACGCTCTCGCCTTCGCGCACGGTGACCGCGACCAGTTCGCCCGCGACCTTGGCCTTGACGGTGGCCTCCGTGAGCGGCATCAGCGAACCCGTGAGGGGGAGAACGCGATCCAGGTTGCGCGGCTCGACGATATAGAGGTCGTCCTGCAGGAACTCGGCCACGGGCGCCGCGCTTTTCGCGTTTGCCGCGGCATCGGCGGCAGTCTGGCGGCCGCGCAGGGCGAGCGCGGACACCGCGAACACGACGAGGACAACCACCGCCATCATGACCATCGACCGGCGTGTGATGCGCTGGAAAGATTTCATGGTTCCAATCATATTATGCTGCGGTGCCAAATCGTGAAGAAGCGCATAATCTCGATCTCACGCAGGGGTCCTGTCTCCGAGGGTCGGGGAACGGGTGAGAGAGTCCCTCCAGACCTGATGCGGGAAAACGGAACGAGGCTGGCCCGTTCCGTCCAGCCGTACCGCCGAAGGAAGCGCTCATGAACGCCAATCCGAAATTTCTTGCCGCCACCGCCCACGTCGACGATGCCGCGGTCAAGCCGCTGCCCAATTCCAGCAAGGTTTACGTGGGCGACCTCCGGGTGCCCATGCGCCAGGTCTCCCAGGCTGATACGCCCAGCATGTTTGGAGGCGAGAAGAATCCACCGGTCTACGTCTACGACTGCTCGGGTCCCTACACCGATCCGGCGGCGAAGATCGACATTCGCTCAGGCCTGCCGGCCTTGCGCGAGCCCTGGATCCTGGGACGGAACGACACGCAACTGCTAAAAGAGCCTTCCTCCAGGTTTGGCAGGGAAAGGCTGGCCGATCCGAAGCTGGCCGAGCTGCGCTTCAATCTGAAAAGGAATCCGAGAAAGGGCACGGGCAACGTCTCGCAGATGCACTACGCGAGGAAGGGCATCGTCACGCCCGAGATGGAGTTCATCGCCATCCGCGAAAACATGCAGCGCGAGCAGTACATCGAGAGCCTGAGGGCGGCGGGCGGCAAGACCGGCGGCAAAATGCTCGAGTTGCTGATGAAGCAGCACAAGGGCGAGAGTTTCGGCGCATCGATACCGGATCTCATCACGCCGGAGTTCGTGCGTTCGGAAGTCGCGCGCGGCCGCGCCATCATCCCGGCCAACATCAACCACCCGGAATCCGAGCCGATGATCATCGGTCGCAACTTCCTGGTGAAGATCAACGCCAACATCGGCAATTCGGCGGTGTCCTCGGGCATCGGCGAGGAAGTCGAGAAGATGACCTGGTCGATCCGCTGGGGCGGCGACACGGTGATGGACCTCTCCACCGGCAAGCACATCCACGAGACGCGCGAGTGGATCATCCGCAATTCGCCGGTGCCGATCGGCACCGTGCCGATCTACCAGGCGCTGGAGAAGGTGGACGGCAAGGCCGAGGACCTGACCTGGGAAATCTATCGCGATACGCTGATCGAGCAGGCCGAGCAGGGCGTCGACTACTTCACCATCCACGCGGGTGTGCTGCTGCGCTACGTGCCGATGACCGCGACCCGCATGACTGGCATCGTTTCGCGTGGCGGCTCAATCATGGCCAAGTGGTGCCTCTCGCACCACAAGGAGAGCTTCCTCTATACGCATTTCGAGGACATCTGCGACATCATGAAGGCGTACGACGTGAGTTTCAGCCTCGGCGACGG
>JANNXB010000527.1:0-15687 GCA_031409355.1 Betaproteobacteria bacterium
CGCAGGAAGCGGCCGCGATTGCCGCGGCCGGTATTGCTAGAAGTACTTCACGCCTTGCAGCCAGATGCGGCTGCCCTTGTCCGGCGCCGAGGTCGCCACCGCATTGCCGAGCTTGAAGGCCCAGTACGCGCTGAGGGAGAAATTGCTGTAGTCGACCCAAGTGGCGCCGAATCCCGCCGCGCTCAGGTTCCTGTGGTTCGGCGCCGTCGAGGCTGGCAGGGGATTCTTGTCGATGGTCACTCCGCCGGCATCCACGAAGCCGACCAGGTGCATCTGGCCCGGCAGGCGTTCCGTAAACTTGGGCAGCCGCCACCTCGCCTCAAGATTCACGACATAGCCTTCGTCCCCATAGCCTTCGCCCACGGGATAGGCGCGCACCGCATAGGGGCCGCCCAGGCCCATCTTTTCGGAGATGTCGAGGTTCTTCGAGGCGAACTGGCCATTGATCGCGGCGTAAAGGGAAATGGTGTCGGTGACGTTCTGCAGCCGCGCCGCATTGAATGCAAGCTTGCCGTAATGCCCGATGGTCCCCAGCGGATCCGGATTCACGACCGGCGGGGTGATGCGCATGCCGAGGTCGCCGGCACTGTAGGTCAGCGAAAAACTGCTCACGCCGCCGGCGCCGAGACTGTCGCGGCGGCTGCCGTAGAGACTACCCATCCAGACATGGTTCTTCTTGTCGGTGACCGACACCGGAGCTGCGTCCCTCTTGTCCTGGTAGGTCCGGTCGTCGTATTGGACCATCGCGAACAGGTTCGTATTGCGCGAGCGGATCAGCGGATAGCTGGCGTAGATGCTGGCGATCTCGGCGGTGCCGTGCGCCTGCAGTGACTCAAACTCCCTGCCGAGGCGGTACTCCAGCGCGGTGTACGCCACGCCGACCGTCGCCCTGCCGACGTGCAGCTGGTAGGAGGCACGGCCATAGGTCAGCCCTCTGCCCGAGGTCAGCACCCGGAAGCTGGCTTGATCGCCCAGCCCCAGGGGATTGTTGATGTTTACGGTCCCGCCAACGCGGTATTCGCCGGTGTACCGGCTGCCGTGATTGTCGGCTTCCACGCTGCCGGACACGCGCTGCCCCGGCGTCACGTCCACGAGCAGATCGGAGGTGCCTACCGCGGCACCCGGGACCAGCGTCGACCTGACATTCACGCCGGGAAGGTCGGATAGCAGCAGCAGGCGTTCTTCCAGCGGAGCGATGGCGATCGTGTCGCCGCTGTTCAACCCGCCGAGCAATCCGTTTGCGAGTGTGTTGGACAGGTTGGTCTGGTTGCGCAGCGTGACGTTGCCGTAGTGACCCTCGAGCACGGAGATCGTCACCGCCCCGTCCTTGATGTCCTGCGCCGGCAGGTAGGCCTGCGCGACGAAATACCCGTTGCGGTGGTAGAAGTTCGCGATGTTCGACGCCATGCCGCGCAGATCGGCGAGCGTCACGTCGCCCCCGGGGACGAATCCGGTGACGCCGACAAGCTCGGCTTCCGAGTACAGCTTCTGGCCGGTTACGCGCAACGTCCGGACCGGAAATCTGAGGCTATCGGCGCCGGAGATGGCCGGCGCTGCCCCTTTCTCGATCCGGATTTCCGGAATTGCTTTTTGCAGGGTTGGCGCCGGTGGAATCTGCTGGAGCTGGCTGCCTGCGGGCGCTGGAATCTGCGCGAGAACGGCATGGGTGAATGCCATACTCACGACCAAGACCCCGATGCTGGACGACGCTGTTCTGGACATGTATGGCTCTCTTTCGTTGCACTGGCGCACCAACCACACGGCAACACCCACCGTGACTGACGAGGTCAAAGCCCCTCGAAACTACTTCATGTTGCGCCGATAGACTGTTGTCTTCCGTTCGATAACGTACATACTGTACTCCAAAAAAGAAATAAGTGTTTTCAGGGTCCGGGGGCCGTGGTGCGGACCGTGGAACTATGCGTGCCAGCGAACGGAATCGGGCAGAACAGGTACGTACCGTACCGATGATGACCCTCGCGCTCAAGCGTGCCGTAACGGCGGGGCTTTGCCTGCTCGCCGCGGCGGGTTGCGCCACTTTGCCAGACACCGCCGCGTTGCTGGAGCGCCACACCGCGCAGGCGGTTCGTTTCGAAAACGCGCGCGGCCCTCTGTCGTCGAAGCAAAGCGCCGCCGTCCTCGCGGACCTGAAGCGCAAGTCCGGCGACATCGACATCCTGGAAAAGCAGATCGCGCTGGAGCAGGCGATCGTCGGCAGCCCGCTGGTTCTCGGCAACAAGGTCACGCTGCTGCAGGACGGCGCGGCGACCTATCCGGCGATGTTCGCCTCGATCCGCGGCGCGCGGGACCACATCAACCTGGAAACCTACATCATCGAGGACGACGAGATCGGCCGGCAGTTCTCGGACCTGCTGCTGGAACAGCAGGCGCGCGGCGTCCAGGTCAACCTGATCTACGACAGCGTCGGCGGCATCGGCACGCCGAAGGCCTTCTTCGACCGGCTCACCGCGGGCGGCATCGCGGTGCTCGAATTCAATCCCCTGAATCCGCTCGCGGCAAAGGCCGCATGGCAGATCTACAACCGCGATCACCGCAAGCTGCTGGTGGTCGACGGGCGCACCGCGTTCATCGGCGGGATCAACATCAGCAGCGTCTACGCCTCCGGATCCGCATCCCTGAGGGCAAAGGCAGGCATCGGCAAGGATCTCGCCTGGCGCGATACCCACGTCCAGATCGACGGCCCCGTGGTCGGCGAACTGCAGAAACTGTTCATGGAGACCTGGGCCAAGCAGCGCGGCAGGCCGCTCGCGGCGAAGGAATACTTTCCCGCGCTGCAGCCGCGGGGCAATGACATCGTGCGCGCCATCGGCAGCACGCCGGACGATCCCTACAGCCTGATGTACCTGACGTTGATATCGGCGATCGGCAACGCCGAGCGGCAGGTGCACCTGACCAATGCGTACTTCGTTCCCGATCCCCAGCTGCTCAAGTCGCTGACCGATGCGGCCGGCCGCGGCGTCGATGTGAAACTGATCCTGCCGAGCCATTCCGACTCGGAAACCGTGTTTCACGCCGGGCGCTCGCATTATTCCGAGCTGATGGCGGGCGGCGTCAAGCTCTACGAGCGGGGCGGCGCGCTGCTGCACTCCAAGACCGCCGTGATCGACGGCGTCTGGTCCACGGTAGGCTCGACCAACCTGGATTGGCGCAGCTTTCTCGACAACGACGAGGTCAACGCGGTGATCATCGGGCGCGATTTCGGCCAGAAGATGCGCGCTGTCTTCGACGCAGACCTGGCGGTTTCCGAGGCCATCGACCCGGAGCGCTGGGAACGCCGGCCGCTGCGGTTCCGGCTGCGGGAATGGATGGCGCGGGTGTGGGGGCGGCTGCTGTAGCCCGGATGAGCGAACCGGCGGGGGCGCCCCGCGAAGAGACCTCCAGGCCTGCGCGGCAGCGCCTGCTGCTGCACCAGTACGCTCAGGTGGCCGCGGTCGCGACCATCATCGTCGGCTGCTATCTCGTCCTGCACCCGCTCATTCCCGCCGTCCTGTTTGCCGCGGTGGTGTGCTCGGCGACATGGCCCCTGTACCTTCGCCTGCGCAGGATCCTCTGGGGCAGGCCGGCGCTCGCGGCGCTGGCCATGACGCTGCTGCTGGTCGTCCTCGTGATCGGCCCCACGGTGCTGCTGGCCGTGAATCTCGCCGACAACGCCGCCGCGATCGTCGAGAAGGGCAGTGCGCTGCTGAAAGGCGGTCCCATCGCCCCGCCCGCCTGGGTCAGGGAAATCCCGATGCTGGGAGGCCTGCTCGCCGACTACTGGCAGCGCCTCGCCTCCAGCGCCGACAGCCTCGCCATGCAGTGGAAAGGCCTGCTCGAGCCCGCGCGCGCATTCCTGCTCGGCGCGGGCAAGGCCGCCGGCGAAGGCCTGCTGCAGCTGGCGCTGGCGGGCTTCATCGGTTTCTTCTTCTATCGCGACGGCGAGGCGCTGATACTGGGCGCGCGAAAGGTGATGGCCAGGCTTGCCGGCACGCTCGGCAACAAGTTGTTGCGCACGATCGACAACACCGTGACGGGAGTGATACACGGCGTATTCGGCACGGCGCTGGCGCAGGCGATCATCGCCCTGGCCGGTTTCCTCGTCGCCGGCGTTCCGGCGCCGTTCCTGCTCGCCGCGGCCACCTTTTTCCTCTCCATTGTCCCGGTCGGCCCGCCGCTGGTGTGGGGTGCCGCCGCCGTGTGGCTGGCCTGGCAGGGGCAGGTGGCCTGGGCGCTGTTCATGGCACTGTGGGGCCTGCTGGCGATCAGCACCATCGACAACCTGGTGAAGCCCTATCTCATCAGCCGCAGCAGCCACCTGCCCGTATTGCTGGTGATCCTCGGCGTGTTCGGCGGCGTGGTCGCCTTCGGCTTCATCGGGCTGTTCATCGGCCCGCCGATGCTGGCGGTCGGCATGACGCTGGTTCAGCTCTGGATCGCCCGCCGGCCCGAAGGACGCGCCGCGAGCTAGGCACGGCGCGTCATTTGCGCCCGACGGCAACCAGCAGGAATATGCCGAGCGCCACCGCCGCGCCGCTGACGATCAGCGGCACGTTCACGTTTTCCTTCTCCTGCACCTTGAGTTCGATCGACCCCAGCTTCACCTGGGTGGTCTCCTTGGTATAGCTGAAGCCGCCGTAGGCCAGGCCAAGGCAGCCCAGCACGATGAGGACCATTCCTGCGAGTTTTGCGGGATTCATTTGGATCTACCTCCGGTTGCGCGCCGCTTCGGCGCAGAAAGTTGTCAGGTCGACCAGAACGGTCTGCACTGCATGACTGGCCGCCGCCACGCCGCCGAGCGGATCTTCGCTGGCCGCGGGGATGACGGCCTCGAAATCGCGCGAATCGATCACCCGCCGCGTCGCGCTCTCGACGAGGTAGGCGCGCATCGTGAATCGCACCTGGCTCGGCGAACCGAGGAATTCGTGCTGCAGGCGCAGGATCTCCGTGTCCAGGCGCAGTTCGCCGGTTGCCGCACTGGGTGTGCCCACCACGGCGCGGAACGCGCCGCTGCCGCCGATCGCGGCCACGACCAGCGGCGCCAGCATGCGCGCCGGCGTATCGACCCACTCGTTGTACGCGAAATATTCGAGCTGGCCCGCCTTGCGCACATACATGATGCGCGGGCTGTCGAACCCGGCCGCGGCATGCGGCGGGCTGACCATCAGCGTCGGTCCGGTGCCCGCGGAAGGCGGCGCGGCCGCGCCGCTGCGCGCACCGGCGAGCGAGTGGGAACTGGAATGCGGCGACGCTTTCGGCTGCAAGGCGCCGCAGCCGCCGACCAGCGCCACCGCCATCGCCATCGCCAGGGTCGCGCAGTACCGATACGGCCGGATCCGCCTCACTTTGACGTTGCCTCGCCCGGTCCGGGCGGCACCGGGCTTCGTCCCAGCAGCAGGCCGCCGGGGCTGCCTTCGATTTTTTCGCTAAGGCGCCGCAGCGAGGCCGCGAGCACGTTCATCTCCCCGATCAGGCGCTCCAGCTCGGGCAGCGTGTCCGCGGCGACGCGCTTGACGCTGGCGCCCACCGCATCGACCGTCCTGCCCGCGCTGGCGCTTGCGAGCGCGCCTTCGTTGCCCAGCTTCTCCAGCGCTTCGGCGCTGCGTCCTATGCGCTCGATGACCGGGCCCGCCTGTGCCGTGGCGCGCGATGCGTTCTCGAAGGCGCGGGCGGCATTCGCAAGGCCCGCATCGATCGCCTCCCTTCGCCCGGCGACCGTCTGCGACACGGCCGCGACATTGGCGAGCGTGCTCCTGAACGCGGCCATGTTCTCATCGCTTAGAAGTGCGTTGATGTTGCTGGAAGTGCTGTCGAGCTTCGCCATCAGGGTGCTCAGGATGTTCTCCAGCCGCGCGCTTAGCGATGGTTTGGTGGGGATCAACGGATACCGGTTGCCGGCAATTGCGGTCAGCAGCGGAGAATCCTGGGCGCCGCCGCTAAGTTCGACGTAGGCGATGCCCGTCAGGCCCTGGGTCTTGAGGACCGCCACGGTGTCCACCTTGACCGGCGTGCCGCGCTCGATGGCGAACAGCAGGTTGACCCGTGCCTGGTTTGCCGGATCGAGCCTGATGTCCCGCACTTTTCCGACATCGACGCCGTTGTACTTGACCGGCGCGTTGGTGCTGAGGCCGGCGACCGATTCATCCGAAACCGCGAGGTAAAGATCGAATTTCTGCTTGAATGCGCCGCCCGAGGCGAGCCACAGCACGACGGCGATCAACCCCGTGCCCAACAGCAGCACGAAGGAGCCGACCACCGCGTAATTCACCTTGGATTCGATGCCCGCGCTCCCGGTTCCTGCGCCGCCCTTGCGCGCGGGCCGTCGAAGAACTTGCGCACCGCGGGCTCGTCCATGCGGGACAGCTCGACCATCGACCCGACGCCCGCCACCTTGCCCTCGGCAAGCACGGCGGCGCGGTCGGCGACCTGCCACAGCAGGTCGAGGTCGTGCGTGATCATGACGATGGTCAGGCCGAACTCGTCGCGCAGCTTGCGCACCAGTTCGTCGACGCCGCCGGCGCTGTCCGGGTCCAGGCCCGCGGTCGGTTCGTCGAGGAACAGCAGTTCCGGATCGAGCGCCAGCGCGCGTGCCAGCGATGCCCGCTTCAGCATGCCGCCGCTAAGTTCGGACGGATACTGCGCGCCGACTTCCGGCGCGAGTCCGGCCAGCGCGAGCTTCCAAGCGGCGATCTGATCGATCAGCGGATCATCGAGTTTCGTGTGCTCGCGCAGGGGCAGGCCGATGTTCTCGGCGACGGTAAGCGAGCCGAACAGGCCGCCATGCTGGAACATCACGCCCCAGCGCTGGCGCAGCGCGAGGGCGTCATCGTCTTCGAGCGTATTCAGGTCGGCGCCGAGGACCTTGACGGTACCGGTGTCCGGCCGGTGCAGCAGGATCATCTCCCTAAGCAGCGTCGATTTCCCCGAACCGCTGCCGCCGATCAGCGCGAAGATCTCGGAGCGGCGCACCGCCAGGTCGATTGCCGAATGCACCACATGGCCGCCGAAGCGCGTCGAGAGCCCCTTGATCTCGATCACCGCCTCGGCCGGGGGCGCTGAGGACGGCACCTCAGAGGTCCAGCGCGCTGAACGCGACCGAGAACAGGGAGTCGGCGACGATCACGAGAAAGATCGACTGCACGACACTGCGCGTGGTCTGGCGGCCGACGCTTTCGGGCCCGCCCTTGGCGCGAAAACCCTGATAGCAGCCGATCACCGCGATGATGGACGCGAACACGGGAGCCTTGCCGACGCCGATCAGGAAGTCCGTGATGCTGACCGCCTTCACGAAGCGGTCGAGGAAATCCTCGAAGCCGACGCCCAGCTGCGCGCGCGACATGATCATGCCGCCGAACACGCCGAGCGCGTCCGCGTATACCGTGAGTAGCGGCATGACGATCGCCAGAGCGATGACTTTCGGCAGCACCAGCATCTCGATGGGGGGAATGCCCACGGTGCGCATGGCATCAATTTCCTCGGTGACGGACATGGTGCCGATCTGCGCGGCATAGGCCGAGCCGGAGCGCCCGGCCATGAGGATGGCGACGATCAGGGGCGCGAACTCGCGCAGCGTCGACAGGCCGATGAGGTCGACGATGAAAATGTTGGCGCCGTACTGCCGCAGCGTATCTGCGCCCTGGTAGGCGACCACGACCCCGACCAGGAACGCGAGCACGCCGACGATCGGCAACGCATCGAAGCCGGCGCTGCGGATGTTGAAGAGGACCGCATGCCAGCGAAGGCGGTGCGGCTGCGGCGCCGGCCGCGCGACGCTCCGGGCAAGCACGAGCGCACTCTCGCCGACAAAGCCGAGCAGCGCGACGATTTCCAGGCACCTTGTCTCGACGCCCCGGCCGATGCGATCGAGCAGTGGACCCGGCGTGGCGGCGGATGACGCAGGCGTGCCCGCCGCGCCGGCGGCCGCTTGCGCAACTTCCTCCAGGGTCCTGGCGAGCCGCTGCTCGAGAGGTGAGGCGGCGGCGACGGTTGCGGATTCCACCGGCAGACCTTCATGAATGGACAGGAGCGCAGGCTAGTGCAAATAGATTGCACGGTATGTACGCGAGCGCACAGAGCCCCCGCGCCCGAGCCCCGACAATCGCTTCACACCCGTGCCTTGCAGGAAACGCATCGCACGCCTTGATTCTTCCTACAGATCCGGAGAGATACACATGAACCAGCTCAAGCGCATTTCCGCCTTTCTTCTCGCACTCGCATTCGTTTCGGCCCTCGGCTGCGCTGGCAGCGCGACGCAGGAAAGCACCGGCGAATACGTCACCGACAGCTGGATCACGACCAAAGTGAAGGCCTCGCTGGCCGAAGACCCGCAAGTGAAGGCGACCGAAGTCAACGTCGAGACCTTCAAGGGCGTCGTCCAGCTCAGCGGCTTCGTGAGCTCGAGCGCGGCCATGTACCAGGCGGTGCGCGTCGCCAACGGCATCAAGGGCGTGTCGTCGGTCAAGAACGACATGCGCATCAAGTAGTTCATCTGCCACACACCGAGAGGACATACCAATGAACTGGGACCGCATCGAAGGCAACTGGAAACAATTCAAGGGCAACGTCAAGGAGCAGTGGGGCAAGCTGACCGACGACCAGCTCGACGTGATCGCAGGCAAGCGCGACCACCTGGCCGGCAGGATCCAGGAGTCCTACGGTATCTCCAAGGACGAAACGGAGAAGCAGCTTGCCGAGTGGCAGGAACGCATGAAAGACAAGAATCAGTGAACGGCATGGGCGTTCATGCCCTCGCGCTCGTGACGGGGCTCGCATTCAGCTCCGTTGCGGCCGCGCTGGCCCTGTCGAAGGACGAGCTGAAATCCGCCAGGGAGGCCATTGCCGCTGAATTCAAGGCCGCCAGGGCGGATTGCCAATCGCTGTCCGCCAACACCAAGGACATCTGCATGGCGAAGGCCGGCGGCCGGGAGAAGGTGGCGAAGGCCGAGCTGGCAGCCCGGGACAAGCCCTCGGTGGATGCCAGTTACAAGCTTCGCGTCGCCAGGGCGGGCTCCGACTATTTGGTCGCGAAGGAGATCTGCGACGACAAGGCGGGCAATGCCAAGGATGTATGCCTGAAGGAAGCCAAGGCTGTCGATGTGGCTGCCAAGGCCGACGCCAAGGCGAAGATGAAGACCGCCAACGCAAACAACGTGGCTAGCGAGAAGGGCGCTGATGCCCGCAATGAGGCTTCGGCTGCCCGGCGCGATGCCGAGCATGCCGTCGCGAGGGAGAAGTGCGACATCTTCGCGGGCGACGCCAAATCGAGCTGCCTGATCGACGCGAAGGCGCGTTTCGGAAAATTCTGAAGGAAGGCGCTGGTCTATCTGGGGCCGGCCGCTAAAGATGATCATCCAGACCCGGGGCCCGGTGAGCAACGTTCGGCACGTAGCGGCGGCAATGGCCCTTGGCTTCTCCTGTGCCGGCGCGTGGGCGAACAGCGATTCCCTCACGGGCCTGGTCGCCGAGAAAGGCGGCGCGGGCATCGGCGCCGCGGTCCGGATCGAACGCTCGCCTTATGTCGGCGCGGGCAGGCGCAACGACCTGTTGCCGCTTTACCTGTATGAAGGCAAGCACCTGTACCTGCACGCCTCCCGCATCGGCCTGCACCTCGATTCGAGTTCCCGCCATCGCTTCGATGTCTTCCTCGCGCAACGTTTCGAGGGCTTCCCCCACGATCGCCTGCCTGCAAGCCTGGCGGGCATGGCGCAACGCCAGTCGGGCATCGATGTCGGCGCGAGTTACGAGTTCCGGGGCGATTGGGGGGCCGCCTACGCGGAGTTCCTGCACGATGCCAGCGACGCGTCCCGCGGCAACGAACTTCGGCTCGGCTACCGGAAGGATTGGCGCATTGGCCGCCTCAGCCTGCGGCCGCACGCCATGCTCGGGCTGCGCGATTCCAAACTGAACAATTACTACTATGGCGTGCGGCCGGGCGAAGCGACCTCAGCTCGCCCCGCATACCAACCTGGCGCCGGGGTCAACCTGCAGATCGGCCTTTTCGGCGCCTATCCGATCAGCGAGCGCTGGCGGCTGCTCGCCGGCGTTTCGGCGACCCGCTTGCCGCGCAGCGTCAGCGCGAGCCCGATCGTCGCCAACCGCACCGAGACCGCGCTGACCCTCGGCCTGATGTACGACTTTTCGCCGGACCACAAGGCCTGGCCGGATGCAAGGCCGCTGCTGGTGCGCCTGGGCGCGGGGCAGGCGACCGATTGCGACGTGGCGAAGGTGGTTCGCTTGGCGTGCACCTCGACGCAGACCCGCGACCAGACGCGCATCGGCATGGTGGAGATCGGCCGCCCCTTTATCGAGAGGCTGAACGGCTGGCCGCTGGATTTCGTCGGTTACGCCGGTTTGGTTCGGCATGACGAGAGGCATGTGCAGCCGAATTTCTGGCAGGTGAACGCGCAAATGAAGGGACTCTGGTACGGCCTTCCCTGGAGCGAACGGGTGATGACGCGCATCGGCCTCGGCGTGGGCCTGTCCTACACGCACGGCACATCGATGCTCGAGTTGCGCGACCAGCAGAGGAATGGCCGCAATACCTCGCGCGTGCTCAGCTACCTCGACCCGACGATCGACGTCAGCGTGGGCGACCTGCTCGGGCTATCGTCGATGAAAAGAACCTTTGCCGGCGTGGGCGTGTCGCACCGCTCGGGCATCTTCGGTTCGTCGCGGCTGCTGGGCAACGTGAGCGGCGGTTCCAACTACATCTACAGCTACCTCGAGTGGGAGCTGTAGGGGATTGCTACAGGTCGACCAGCGTCAGTTCTGTCCCGCGAGGGCTGAATTTCTTGCCGCCGGGCAGCTGCAGGTGGGGCGCGGCTTCCTCCGGCGTGAAGCCGTAGGCAAAACTGATCGGGCCCCGCGAAGAGGTGCCGGTGCCGTGGCCGCGAAATATGCTCAGTCGCTGGAAACGAAAGGTCGCGCTGACGCCGTCGCTGCACAGGAGCGTGCCGGAACCGCCCCTTTCCGCGGTGGACGTGAACTGGCCGAAGCAGGCGAGTGCGGGGTTCCTCTGCGAATGGATGGAAATCGTGCCCGCGCCGTTGAGGTGGCCTTCGGCCTCGCCGACGAACAGCTCGCCATCCACGATGGCGATCACCGTACGTGTCGCCGAAAACGCGCCGGCAGACGCCGGGACCATGGCACCGGCCAGGCCGATGCAGCCGGCGATCGCCGACAGCAGCGTCTCTCGTAACAGTTTGTTTTTCATGGCAGAGAGTATGGCCCCGCCGCCAGGATGTGCCGTGCTCTGCCGCACACATTCCAATAGGTACGATAGCGTACAAAGCGGCCGCTTCCCGCTTCGTGAAGAAGGAATTCGACCGGCTGCTCTCGGACATACCGCTTGGCAACCCCTTTCAGGCGGTTGCCAAGCTTCGTTCCTAACTACTTGTTCTGCGTTTCGACCTGAACCAGTTCCGTGTCGGCGGCCGCCGTCGCCGGCCGTTCGCGGCGCGGCCTGCCGAGGCGCACCGATTCCGGCTCGGGCACGGGTTGCTGCGCCTTCGATGAATTGGTCTCGACCATCTGTAAGCCGGAGGTTGAAAGGATTTCCCTGGCGTCGATCTTCGGCGCTTCGTAGCGCGGGGCTTCCTGTGGTGCGGCTTGCTCCACGCGCGGTTGATCGATGCGCGGCTGTTCCACACGTGGCTCTTCAACCCGTGGTTGCTCAACGCGAGGCTGTTCCACGCGAGGATGTTCCGCACGGGGCTGTTCCACATTCAGAGCTGGAGCAATCTCGGTTCCCGGCTCGCTATGGGCCTGATGGGACTGCGCCTCGGCTTCGGCTTCGCGCGCCATCTTCAGTCGGTGTTCCTCCAGCTGTTGCGCGTAGACCGATTGCTCGGGGCTCTGGTTTTGTTGCATTTGTTCCGGACGGCGTTCGCCACGATCCGGACGATCGCCACGCTCGCCACCCCCACCGCCGCGGCCACGGCCGCCGCGGTTGCGACGCCGGCGCGGTTCTTCGCCCTCTGCGCGCGGTGCACGGTTGCCGTCCTCCGGTCCTGCGTTCTGGCCCGCATCCGCGCCCTGATTCACTGGCGGCCGCGGCTGCTGCTGCGGACGCGGTTGGCGCTGTTGCTGGTCGGGACGCCGCTCTGCCTGCGGCTGGTCGCCCTGGAGCCGAGCAGGTTGAGCATCGGCCTGCGGTTGCTGATCGCCCCGCTGTTGCTCGCCACCGGGGCGCTCCGGAGCCGGTTGCTGTTGTTGTGGGGGGCGCTGTTCGCGCCTCGGCTGCTGTTCGCGCTTTCCATCACGATCGCCACGTTGTTGGTCACGCTGCGGGTCCGGACGGCCGCCGCGGCCGTCGCGCTGTTGATCGCGGCCGCCTTCGCCACGTCCACCGCCGCGTCCGTCGCGCCCACCATCACGTCCGCCGCGCCCGCGTCCGCCACGCTCGCCGCGCCGGTGTTCGTGCCGGTCGCGCGATTCGTCGTTTCCGCGCTCGGGGCGTTGCGGCCGCGCCGGACGCATTGCCGGTTCGTTTGCCGCTGACGCCTGCTCGGCAGGCTTGTCCGACTTTAGCCAGCCAAACAGGAGACCGAGGATTCCGGGGCGCGCCGCTTCCGGCGCTGCCGCGGCTGGGGCAGGGGCCGGCGCTGCTGCTGCCGGCGCCGCCGCGGGCCGCGCCTGCGGTTCCGGAACGATGGGCGCGGGCTGGTCAGGCACGATGCCCTGGACCGCCGCGAGCTGGCGCTCCTTCTTCGGCTCCGCGTCCTTGCCCGCAGCCGAGGCTTCTTCGGGCCGCTCGACCAGCTCGTAGCTGGAAGGCACGTGCTCCATTTGATTCAACTCGTCATGCTTGAGGCGCTGAATCTTGTAGTGCGGCGTCTCCAGGTGCGAATTGGGCACCAGGACGATGTTCACCTTGATGCGTGCTTCGAGCTTCTGGATCTCGGCGCGCTTCTCGTTCAGCAGGAAGGAGGCCACGTCGACCGGCACCTGCGCGTGCACCGCGCCGGTGTTCTCCTTCATCGCTTCTTCCTGGATGATGCGCAGCACGTGCAGCGCGGTCGATTCAGTGCCACGGATGAAGCCGGTGCCGCCGCAGCGCGGGCAGCTGATGTGCGCGGTCTCTTCCAGCGACGGTTGCAGCCGCTGGCGCGACAGCTCCATCAGGCCGAAACGCGAAATCTTGCCGATCTGGACCCGCGCGCGGTCGTGCCGCAGCGAATCGCGGAAGGTGTTTTCCACGTCGCGCTGGTTCTTCTGCGACTCCATGTCGATGAAGTCGACCACGATCAGGCCGCCCAGGTCGCGCAGCCGCAACTGGCGGGCGACTTCCTCCGCCGCTTCCAGGTTGGTGCGGTACGCGGTTTCCTCGATGTCGTGTCCCTTGGTGGAACGCGCCGAGTTGACGTCGATGGCGGTCAGCGCCTCGGTATGGTCGATGACGATCGCGCCGCCGGAGGGCAGGTTGACGTGCCGGCCGTAGGCGCTCTCGATCTGGTGCTCGATCTGGAAGCGCGCGAAGAGCGGCACGTCGTCGCGGTAGAGCTTGACCTTGCCGGTGTTGGCCGGCATCACGGTCTGCATGAAGGCGTAGGCCTGGTCGTAGATTTCCTCGGTGTCGATGAGGATCTCGCCGATGTCGGGCTGGAAATAGTCGCGGATGGCACGGATCACGAGGCTGGATTCGAGGTAGATCAGGTAGGGTTTTTGGGAGGGCTCCTTGCCGGCGCCGTCGATCGCGCCCCACAGCTGCAGCAGGTAGTTCAGGTCCCACTGCAGTTCCTCGACCGAGCGGCCGATGGCGGCGGTGCGCGCGATGACGCTCATGCCTTCGGGGACCGCCAGCTGGTCGATGGTGTCGCGCAGTTCGTTGCGGTCCTCGCCCTCGACGCGGCGCGAAACGCCGCCGCCGCGGGGATTGTTCGGCATCAGCACCAGGTAACGGCCGGCCAGGCTGATGAAGGTGGTGAGGGCGGCGCCCTTGCTGCCGCGCTCGTCCTTCTCGACCTGGACGATGATGTCCTGGCCTTCCTTCAGCGCGTCCTGGATCCTCGCGCGGCCGACATCCACGCCCTCGCGGAAGTAGACTTTCGCCACCTCCTTGAAGGGGAGAAACCCGTGCCGTTCCTCGCCATAATCGATGAAGGCGGCCTCGAGGCTGGGCTCGATGCGGGTGATGATCGCCTTGTAGATATTGCTCTTGCGTTGTTCCCTGGCGGCCGACTCGATGTCGAGGTCAACCAGCTTCTGTCCTTCTACGATGGCGACGCGCAGCTCTTCTTGCTGGGTCGCGTTAAACAACATGCGTTTCACTGATTGTTCTCCTGCGCGCGCAGGAGCTATGTTGCCCGGATGCTCAGTGTTCTCCTTGGGGGAAAAGACCAGTCAAATGGACCACGCTGTCAGCGCGCGTTTCCAGTACCATCGCTACTTCCGGTGAGCGAAATTAACCACTGCGCTTCGGGACCGGTCGGGTTTCTACCCATCAGGACAGGAGGCGGGTTGCAGGTTCCGGCGCCCGGTTGGAATTGGCTGCGAATTTCGCAACCGCCAAGCTCACGCGTCTTGTGGTCCCTGTGCCTCGCAACTCGAAGCGAGTTCCCGGATTGTATTGAAAATGAATGACTTAAGCAAGGCGCGTGCGACCATCCTCGAAGTTGGTGAGGAAAGCGAGACGCAACGCCTCGACAATTTCCTGTTGCGCCACCTAAAAGGCGTGCCGAAAAGCCATGTCTATAGAGTGGTGCGCAGCGGTGAAGTCCGCGTCAACAGCGGTCGCGTGAAACCTGACTATCGCGTCAGGATCGGCGACAAGGTCAGGGTTCCCCCAATCAGGGTGGCAGCGGGAGCCGCCAAGGCACCGGCGAAGCCGTTCGGCCTGCCGATCGTGCATGAAGACGCGTCGCTGCTGGTCATCGACAAACCCTCCGGCGTCGCGGTGCATGGCGGCAGCGGCGTGAGCCATGGCGTCATCGAATTACTGCGCGCGGCGCGGCCGGAAGCGAAGCTGCTCGAGCTCGCGCATCGCCTGGATCGCGATACGTCGGGGCTGCTGATCGTGGCAAAGAAGCGTGGCGCCCTGGTTGAACTGCACCGCATGCTGCGCGAGGGCGAGATCGAGAAAATCTACGTCGCCGTCGTCAAGGGCGTTCCCGTCGAAAAGCACTTCGACATCAAGGATGCCCTGCATAAGTATGTCAACGCGAAAGGCGAGCGCCGGGTCGCCGTCAAGGAGGGAGGCTTGTCCGCCGTTACAAGAATAAAGCTCCTGGAAAAAGGCAACGGCATCAGCTTGCTCCAGCTGCGCCTGATGACCGGGCGCACGCACCAGATCCGCGTGCACCTCGCCCATGCCGGGCTCCCGGTGCTGGGCGACGACAAATACGGCGATTTCGAGTTCAACCGGGCGCTGGCGCGCCAAGGCGTGAAACGCCTGTTCCTGCACGCGCGCCGGCTGGCGTTCAAGCATCCGGTTGACGACAAGCGGGTCGTTCTGGAATCGCCATTGCCGGACGATATGCTGCGCTTTTGCAAATCGAACTTTGGTGATGCGGCATGCTAACGCCAACTCCAGAGCTTCTCGCGCTGCGTGAAAAATGTTCGAGACCGCGCAGCAGATCGTTCTCTCCTCCCTCGACCCGAGTCTCAGCGAATTCGAGCGGCGGCGCGAATTGTGCAGGCGTTTCTACGGCGACGAGCTCGCTCAGGCGGCGTTTCCGGCACCGGTTACCAGGT
>JANNXB010000528.1:0-4749 GCA_031409355.1 Betaproteobacteria bacterium
GGCCTCGCCGTGTCGCACGCCAAGCGCAATCCCGCGATCCCCGACGTGCCGACGCTCGCCGAAGCCGGCGTGAAGGACGCCGAGTCGGGCTCCTGGATCGCGCTTTTGGCGCCTGCCGGGGTTTCCTTTTCTGTAATAGAAAGAATTAATTCAGATATCAAAGAGGCAGTTTCGGAGCCGGAGGTGCGCGACAAGCTGATCGGCCAGGGCGCGGTGCCGCAGGCGAGCACGCCGAAGGAACTGCAGGCGCTGATCGACGCCGACCTGAAGCGCTACGGCCGCATCATCCGCGAGCAGGGCCTCAAGGCGGAGTAGCGCGAGGATGAACCCGTGGATCGGCCCGCGAGGGCATGACATCGCCGTTGTCTTCAGCGAACGCAGCCGCAAAGCCTACGCAGCGGAGGCGCACGCCAAAGGGCAGACCTACACCTTCACCGATGCCTGGGGCCGGCCGCGCACCTGGCTGAAGGGCGAGCACGCCTATCTCGCGCCCAATGCGGCCAGTCTCCTGCTCGCGCGCTGCAACCTGAAGCACGACGTCATCGATGAGGACGACCTGGACGAGGCCCGCCTCTCCGGCATGCGCGCGCTGCTCGTGCCGAATGCCGCGCACCTGTCGCAGGCCACGATCGGGCGCCTCGAGCGCTGGCTCGGCGGCGGCGAGGGCCGGCGCCTCGTCGTCACCGGCAGGACCAACCTGCCTGCGTCGCTGCTGGGCCTCGCTTCGCGCGAGCCGCTGCCCGTGCGCGGCTATACCGGCTGGCAATGGTCGCCCGGTTCGCCGTTCGCGAACGAAGCCTGGGAGCCGTCCTATGTCAGCGGCTATGCGGGCCACGAGGCGCAGCGCGTGGTGCCGGCGCCCGGCAGCCGCGTGCTGGCCGGGTTGGTGGAATTCACGGGCGATCTCACCGATGCGTCCACGGCGACGATGACGCCGCTCGGGCCGGGCATCGTGGTCACGGACCGTACCGTCTATGTCGCGAACCAGGTGTTCGAGCTGATCGGCGGCATGCTGCAGGCGCACCTGAACGTGGAAGCGGTGCGCCACTGGTCGAATCCGACGCACTGGGGCGACACGCTGCTGTTTTTCCTGCGCCGCGTGCTGCTCGACCTGGGCCTGGCGCCGCTGTGGCAGACGCGTCTGCGTTCCTTCGGCACCTACCAGGGCGTGCTCTCGTTCCGCCATGACGTGCACGGCATGCGCGATTTCACCATGCTCGACTACCAGATCCAGAACCTGATCCCGGCGAGCTACGATATCGAGGATCCCGAGTTCTCGACCAACATCACCAAGCCGATGGCCAGCGCCTGGGTGAAGCGCGCCACGAAGAACAGCTTCATCGAGCCGGCGCTGCACAACGACAGCTCGATCGGCGATCCGCCCACGGGCGTGTACGGCAAGGGGCTGTTCGAGCACGTCACCAACGCCGGCAAGAACCTCGGTTTCATGGTCTGCACCTGCGGCCGCCACGCGGGCGGGCACATGCACCCGGAAACCATCGATGCGATGGACTACCTCTATGCGCACGACCAGAACGTGGTCGGCCTGTGCACCTTCAGCTACTACCACATGATCGAGTACGGCGTGCGCGATCCGCAAGTGATGGTCGGCGGCGAGATCGGCGGCAAGCCGCTCACCTACATCACCGACGTGCGCCGCACGATTTCCACGCAGGGCGTGTGGTTCCCGTTCCACCCGGTGGTCACGACCGACACCGAGTGGCGCCCGCTGCGCGGCTGGGACCGCACGCACGAGTACGACGCCGCCTTCGAACTGGTCGAGGCGATCTACGGCGCGCACGGTGCGCGCCTGCCCGGCGTCGACGACCGGCTGGAGAACGGCGTCTACAGTTTCCAGTACCACCCGGAACTCTCGCGCGACCCGTCGCTGAACGACGGCAGGGGCACGCTCGACTACGTGCGCTACGCGATCAACCTTGCCGAGCGCAACGATTTCTGGATCGCCAGCCAGCGCGAGCTCTACCAGCGCATGGCGGACTACGAGGACCTGATGCTGCTTCTGAAGGATGGCGGAAGGGAAGTCACGGTGTCGAATCCCAGCGCGCGCCGCATCGCCGGGCTGATGCTCGAGCAGCGGCTGCCCTTCGGCAGCGTGTGGGATGGCGGCGAGGAGCTGGTGCACGTGGTGCGCGGCGCCTTCGTCACCGTTCCGCCGCTCGCGCCGGGCGCCGAAGTGACGCTGCAGTTCCGCGACGCCGCGGCGGAAGCGCCGATCGTGCGCCAGCCGAGCAACAAGGGGCTGGAGATCGTCGATGCGCGCCACGACCCGGCGAACGGCGAGACGCGAATCACGGTGCGCGTGTGCCGCGCGCAGCCCCTGCGCGTCGAGGGCGTGGACCCCGAGGGCGTCTACCGCGTCGAGATGGACGGCGAAGCGCCGGCCAACAGGGCGGTGCGCACCACGATGACCATCCAGCGCAAGCTGAGCAAGGCGGCTGCGCGGCCCGAGGTGAAATCGCTGCGCGCGGTCACGCCCGGCGTGACGCGTTTCCTCGATCTCATGGTCGAGGGCGACGCGAACAACTTCATCGAGCGCACGATCCGCGTCCGGCGCCTGCCGGCGGCGCAGGAGAAGGCGGCCCTGCTCGCGATTCTCGCCGCGATCCCGAAGAAGACCGGGCGAGTGACTTAGGCCGCAACCACGTCAATCCCCGCCCAAATAGGCGACGCGAATGCGCGGATCTGCGAGCACCTCGGCCGCGGGGCCGCTCATGAAGAGGCAGCCCAGTTCCATCACGATGCCGGTGTCGGAGATGCGCAGCGCGCCGTGCGCGTTCTGCTCGACCACCAGCACCGTGAGGCCGCGGCCGCGCAATTCCGCGATTGCGGTAAAGATGCGCTCCTGGTTGCCGGGCGACAAGCCGAGCGAAGGCTCGTCCAGCAGCAGCAGCTTGGGCGAGGTCTCCAGCACCATCGCGATCTCGAGGATCTGCTGTTCGCCGCCGCTCAGGTTGCCCGCGAGCACGTCCAGTTTTTCCCTGAGGAGCGCAAACTGCGCGAGCACCCGCTCGATGGCGTCGTCCGCCGCTGCGCCGCGCAGCGTATAGGCGCCCAGTTGCAGGTTTTCGCGCACCGACATAAGCGGGAAATTGCAGCGTCCCTGCGGTACGAAGCCGATGCCGCGCGCGAGCCGCTGGTTCGGCGCGAGCGCCTCGATCGGCTCGCCGAGAAAGCGCAGGCTGCCGCCGAAGTGCCGGTTCAGGCCGTAGACCGCGCGCAGCAGGGTCGACTTGCCGGCGCCGTTCGGGCCGATGATGGTGGTGATGCTGCCTTGCGCGATGGCGGCGGAAAACTCCTTTACCACCGGTTCGTCGGTGTAGCCGGCCGAGAGCCGGTCGAACTCGAGCAGCACGGCGCCTGGGGCGGGTTCAGCCATGGGTCGCGCGCTCCGCTGCCGCCGCGCCGCCCAGGTACGCAGCCAGTACGCGCGGATCGCTGCGGATGAGCGCCGGCGGCCCCTCGGCGATCTTGGCGCCGGCTTCCAGGACCACGACGCGGCTGCACAGGTTCATGATGAAACTGACGTTGTGCTCGACGATGACCAGCGTCACGCCCTCGGCGTTCAGCTTGCGGACAACCTGCTCGATGCGCCGGATCATGGTCGGATTGACGCCCGCCACAGGTTCGTCGAGCACCACCACTTTGGGCCGCGCCATCATGCTGGCGGCGATGGCGAGCAGTTTGCGCTGTCCGTACGAAAGGATCGCCGCGGGCGCCCCGGCGTAGTCCGAGAGGCCCACGGTGGCCAGCAAATCGAGCGCGCGCGCCTGCGCTGCTGCATCGGCTTGGCGCATCGCCGGGCCGCGCCGCAGCGCCTGCAGCCAGCCGATGCCGTCGCACTCCTGCGCCGCGACGCAGAGGTTTTCGAGCAGCGTCATTTCGTCGTAGGCGCGTACTGTCTGGAAAGTGCGCGTCAGCCCGGCCTGCGCGACGCGGTGCGGAGCGAGGCCGGTCAAATCCCGTCCATCGAGAAACCACGTCCCTGCATCGGCGCGCTGGAAGCCGCTGATGCAGTCGATGCTGGTGCTCTTGCCCGATCCGTTGGGTCCGATCAGGCCCACCACGCTGCCCGCCGCGACCCGGAACGAAAGCGCATCGACCGCTTTCAGGCCGAAGTAATGCTTGGAGAGGCCACGAACCTCAAGCACCCGAGACATCCGAATTGGAAACTCCCTGGGGCCGGCGCCAACGCGCGATGCGGCGCCGCTGCAGCCAGCCGCCCACGCCACCCGGAAACACGAGCATGGCCGCGATCAGCACCGCACCGTAGAGCACCATGCGCAAGTCGGTGGTGAAGCGCAGCATGTCGGGCAGTGCGGTGAGCACCGCGCTTGCCGCCAGCACGCCCCAGAAACTTCCCGGGCCGCCGAGAATCACCATGATCAGCATGGTCTCGGTGTAATAGAAATCGAACACCGAAGGGTCGACGATGGTCAGGTAGAACACGAACAATCCTCCGGCGCCGCCGGCGAGCAGGGCAGACAGCCCGACCGCGAGCAGGCGGTAGCGCACCGGATCGATGCCCTGGGCCTGCGCGAGGGGCTCGTTCATCCGGATCGCCCGCATCGCGCGCCCGAGCCGCGAGGTCACGACCAGGTAGAGCACGGCGTGGGCGAGCACGGCGTAGCCGAGCAGCAGGTAGAAGAAATCCACCGGGCGCGCAAGCCGCCAGTGCAGGCCGCCCGGCAGGTCCATGCTGGGCACAGGCAGCCCCGGTATGCCCATGGG
>JANNXB010000529.1:0-3984 GCA_031409355.1 Betaproteobacteria bacterium
TCTTGTAGTACAGGTCGTGCGACAGGGCGTTCGCAATCGTCAACAGCAAGCCGTCGGTGGTGGACAGCGCCGCAGCCAGGCCACCGGCCGCGACCAGCCCGGAGACGACGTAAGGCAGGCCCGCGATCTCGGGCGTCGCCAGCACGATCAAGTCGCCACCGATCACGACTTCGGCCCACTGCACGATGCCGTCTTTGTTGATGTCGGTGATGTTGAGCAGCGTGGGGTCCACCTTTGCCCATGCCGCCGCCCAGGCCGGTAGAGAGGCAAAGGAACTGCCCACCAGGTTCGTGTACATGTCGAACTTGGCGAGCACCGCCAGACAGGGTGCCGTGAAATACAGCAGGAAGATGAAGAACAGTGACCAGAACACGGAAACCCGTGCCTGCTGCACGCTAGGCGTGGTGTAGTAGCGCATCAGGATGTGCGGCAAGGCTGCAGTGCCGAACATCATGCAGAACACGATACCGATGAAGTTCAGCCGTGCGAGGTCGCGCGCCTTCTCGTCCTTGCCGACGAACGCCTCGGCGTGGGGACGCGGCGGGTTGGAGCGCGCCGCCAAGCCGGTTTCCCGGGTGTACTGCACCTTCGCGGCCGCCACGTCCTTCGGATACGCCGCAACAGCCTTCTCAGCCGCGGCGATCTGGGCTGCCGGCGCATTGGCGGTCTTCGCCTCGGCCAGGGATTTCTCGACCCTGTCCTTCCCCTCAGCGTAGGCCTTGTCGGCATTAGCGAGGTTCGCCCTTCCGGCGGCAGCCCGATCCGCGAAGATCTTGCGAACCTCCTGCTCCTTCGGATCGGCGGTGATCTTCTTCTCAAGGTCACCCACCTTCTGCAGCGTATAGCCGTAGGCGATCTGCGGGATCGGGATACCCGTGTGCTTGGTGCCCAGCCAGACTACCGGCGTCAGGTACGCGATGATCAGGATGATGTACTGCGCCACCTGCGTCCAGGTCACCGCACGCATGCCACCGAGCATCGAGCAGACGAGTATCCCGGCGAGGCCGACGAACACCCCGACGCCGAATTCCAGGCCTGTAAACCGGCTGGTGATCAGGCCGACGCCATAGATCTGAGCGACGACATAAACGAACGAACAGGTGATCGCTGCGATGATGCCAATGGTGCGAACGATATTGCCGCCGTAGCGCTCAGCAAGAAAATCGGGGATCGTGAACTGGCCGAACTTACGCAGGTAGGGCGCGAGGAACAGCGCCACCAGGCAGTAGCCGCCGGTCCATCCCATGACCCAGGCGAGCCCGTCGTAGCCCTGCAGAAACAGCGTGCCGGCCATGCCGATGAAGGAAGCCGCGCTCATCCAGTCGGCGCCCGTCGCCATGCCGTTGAAGAACGCAGGCACGCGCCGTCCGGCGACGTAGTACTCCGCCACATCCGCGGTCCGGCTCATCACGCCGATGCCGGCATACAGGGCAATGGTCGCAAACAGGAACCAGTAGCCGATCCATTGACGCGACATCCCCATCTGCTCGGCAATCGCGAGCGCGACGAGGAAGGCAAGGAAGCCGCCGGTATAGAAGCCGTAATACTTCTTGAGCTGGCTGTTGAACGCCGAGTGCGAGAAGGTGCCGGTACTCATTCGAGATCTCCCTCATCCACGTTGAATTCCTTGTCCAGCTTACCCATCAGGTAGGCATACACGCCAATGATGACCACGTAAATTGCGAGGGAACCCTGCGCCGACATGTAGAAGCCGAGCGGAAAGCCGAAGAACGTGATGGTGTTCAGTTCCCGGGCGAACCAGGCTTCGACGAAGGTGACAACGAACCAGACGGCTAGCAGGATCCCGGTGTAGACGAGATTCCTGCGCCAGTATTCTTTATGGCCTGCGGTGAGTTCCATCACTCCCTCCCTGGAAGATAGCTAACGCATGTTGCGCAACGAATCTTACAACGCGCTTACATTCCTTGACGAAAGCCGCTTTGCTGCGCCGCAGCGCGCCTAGCCTGCTTCGATCGGCAGCGTGAATGAAAAGCAGGTTCCTTCGTGCCTTCCGCTGACCACCCAGATGCGGCCACCAAGGCGCTCGACGATGCGTTTGCAGATATGCAGCCCCAGTCCGAATCCCTGGGGTTTCCCCATCAGGGGATCGCTCGCCTGGCGGAACTTGTCGAAAATCGCCTGCTGCTCCGCGGGAGCGATGCCTGGCCCGTTGTCGCGCACGTCCACGCGCAGGTAACGGCCGGCCGGCGACAGCGCGATCTCCACGCGGCCCTGGCCCGCGTCGCAGAACTTCACCGCATTGGAGAGCAGGTTGAGCATTACCTGAACGATCCGATCCAGGTCGGCGGTCACAACCGGCACGCGCTCGGGAACTTCGGTGCGCAGCTCGATGCTCTTTTCCTTGAACAGCTCGCTCATGGCGGCCACCGTGTCTTCGACGATCTCCTTCATGTCCACCGGGCCCGGATGCCATTCCACGTTGCCCGATTCGAGCTTGGAGACGTCGAGAATCTGGTTGATGAGGCGCGTCAGGCGCTCGCTCTCCTTGATCACGATGCCGAGCTGGCGCGCACGCTCGGCTGGCTCGAGGTCGGGGTTGTCGCGCAGGATTTGCGAGAAAGTGCGGATCGAGGTCAGCGGCGTGCGCAGCTCGTGCGACACCGTCGAGACGAAATCATCCTTCAGCCGGTCCAGCTCCTTCAGCCGTTCGTTGGCTTCGCGCAGTTCCTCGGTGGCGCGCTCCAGCTCGCTGGATTTCTGCTCCAGCCTGTGGCTGTAGACGACCACCTGCGAGGCCTCATCCAGGATTTCGCGCACCTCCTCGATGGTGAGCGCCTCTTCCTTCACCACCGAGCCGACCATGATGCGCGCCGAGGCGGCGCCGATTGCGCCAGCCAGCTGCACCTCCAAGTAATGCACGAACTCGGCGTCGGCGACGAAGCCCGGGTCAGGCCAGCGCAAGCCGCGCGCGCGCGCGTAGTCGCCGAACGCTGCGTCCGCTGCGGCGGCGCCCTGGAACCGCGCCAGAAGATCGTAGAGATCCGGAGCCGAAGCCGTGCCGCGCCAGAAACGCGCGCCACCGGCCTCGCCGCTCTGGCGGAACACGTCCACGAACAGGCTCGCCTGGCGTGTTTCATCCGCGGTCTGCGCGGTCGACAGCGATACCGCGACGTAGGCACCGATGTTGGCGATCATGCTCCAGATCATCGCGTGGGTAATCTGGTCCAGGCCGCTCAAGCCGAACAGTTCCAGGGGTTTGAGCAGCGCAACGCCGAACGGGCCCTCTTCCATGATCCCGATCGGCACCCAGCCCGAGCGCGCGAGCGCGGGCAGCAGAAGGGTGTAACACCAGACCGCGAAGCCCGCGAGCAGGCCCGCCAGCGCGCCGTGGCGCGTGCCGCCCTTCCAGAAGATGCCGCCCAGCAGCGCCGGCGCGAACTGCGCCACGGCGGCGAACGAGATCAGCCCGATGGACACCAGCGCATAGGCCTCGCCGGCCAGCCGGAAATACAGGTAGCCGAGCAGCAGGATCAGCAGGATCGCGCCGCGCCGGATGCCGATCAGCAGCGCGGTCAGGTCGCGCCGCTCGGCGAGGCGCAGGCCTTTCAACCGCAATAGCACCGGCATCACCAGGTCGTTGCACACCATGGTCGAGAGCGCGATGGTTTCCACGATCACCATGCCGGTCGCGGCCGACAGGCCGCCGATAAACACCAGCAGAGCCAGGCCTTCCTGCTTCGCCGCCATCGGCAGCGTGAGCACGTAGGTGTCGGCATCGACCGTACCGGGGGCGAAATGCAGGTTGCCGCCGAAAGCGATCGGCAGCACGAACAGGTTGATCGCCAGCATGTAGAGCGGGAACAGCCAGATCGCCTTGTTCAGGTGCTGCTCGTTCTTGTTCTCGATCACCGCCACCTGGAACTGGCGCGGCAGGAACATGATCGCCATCATCGACAGGATCGTCAGCCAGACCCAGCTCGCGTAGCCGCCCGCGACGCCCTCCAGTGGCGCGAGCAGCGGGGC
>JANNXB010000530.1:0-5005 GCA_031409355.1 Betaproteobacteria bacterium
ATTCGCAGGCGCGTGCCGACGGCGAGTTCCGGCGCCGCGCCGCCGCCGCGCCGCGCGACGATGCCGTGTTCCTGGTTCGTTTCGGTCACCACCAGGTCGGCGATCGGGCGGCCTTCGATGTCGCAGACCACGCCGTAGCCCTGGTCGACGCGCTGGCGCGCGGTGCCGCGGTCGCGCGACATCGCCATCCAGCCCGCGTCGACGAGGATCCAGCCCTTGTCGGCGCGCCGGCCGATCACCGTCGCGAGCACCGAGAGCGCGATGTCTTCCTGCCTGCAGACGTCGATGCCCGCCATGACCAGGTCGAAGAACACGAACACGCCGGCGCGCACTTCGGTGACGCCGTCGAGGCTTTTCGTGTAGGTGGCGGTGGGCGTAGAACCGATGCTCACCACCGGCGCCGCGTATCCGCCCTTGCGCAGCGCTTGCGCCGCCATGACCGCGCCCGCACGCTCCTGGCCGGCAATCGCGGCGATCTCCGAGACGCTTGCGCTGTTGTAGGAGCCGCCCGCGTGCGTCAGCACGCCGGTCGCGGCGCAGCCGCCTTTTTCCAGCGTCCCCGCGATGGCGAGGAGCTGCGCCGTGTCGTCCGGCTTCACGCCCGCGCGGTGGCCATCGGTGTCGATCTCGATCAGCACCGGAAAGCCATGGATACCGCGCGCGGCTTCGACGTTGTCCACGAGCAGCGTGAGCCTGGCGCCGCGCGCGGCGAGCGCCCGGGCCCGCGCCAGCTTGTGCTGCTCGAAGCCCACCGCGTAGAGGATGTCGCGATAGCCGGCGTCGAAGAACTGCTCGGCTTCCTTGAGCGTCGACACCGTGATCGGCGCCTTCTCGTCGCCCAGCACCAGCGCGGCGACCTCGGCGCACTTCGCCGTCTTTACGTGCAATCGCAGCGGAACGCCGAGACCGGCAAGATGGCCACGCAATCGCGCGGCGTTCGCGGCGACGCGGCCGCGATCAAGGACGAGGCAAGGCGTGTTGAGGTCTTCCAGTCGTGACACCCGTCGCGCCCCTACTGCGTCAATCGGCCTTGATCTTCGCCGCGCGCACCACCTTGCTCCAGCGCTCCTGCTCCTTCTTCACGTAGGCGGCGTACTCGGCCGGAGTGGAACCGATGCCTTCGGCGTCGTCGGCCGCGAAGCGCTCGAGCACTTTCGGGCTCTTCGCCGCCTTGGCGGCTTCTTCCGACAAGCGCTTGATGATTGCCTCGGGGGTCTTGGCGGGCGCGTTCAGGCCGTACCACTGCGAGGTTTCGAAGCCGGGATAGCCCTGTTCGGCGACCGTGCCGACATCGGGCAGCGTGGACAGGCGCTTGGGCGTGCCGACCGCGATCACGCGCAGCTTGCCGGCTTTCACGTGCGGCATCAGCGGCGGCGTGCCCGCCGATGACGCCTGGGTGCGTCCGGCCACCAGGTCGATGACGTTCGGGCCGGTGCCCTTGTAAGGCACGTGCTGGATATCGATGCCGGTAGCCTGCTTCAGGTACTCCATCGCCAGGTGGCCGGCGGAGCCGTTGCCGGCACTGCCGTAGTAGAGCTTCCCCGGATCCTTCTTCGCCAGCGCGACGAATTCGCGCAGGTTCTTCGCCGGCACCGACTCGTGCACGACGAAAATGGCCGGCACGATGGCGAGCAGCGAGATCGGCATGAAGTCCTTGTCGACGTCGTAGGGCAGCTTGTCGTACATGAACGGGTTCATCGCGAGCGAGCCGACGTGGCCGATGATCAGCGTGTAGCCGTCCGGATCGGCGCGCGCGACTTCCTGCATCGCGACATTGCCGCCGCCGCCGCCCTTATTGTCGATGATGATCGGCTGGCCGAGCCCTTTCTCCATTTCCAGGGCCACAGCGCGCGCGACGATTGACGAGCTGCCGCCCGGAGCAAAGGGAACGACGAGGCGGATGGGCTTTACCGGATAGGTTTGCGCCCAGGCACCAAGAGAAAAGTACAAGCCCAGGAAAAAAGCAAAGGATTTCAAAATTGGTACCTCCTCAAGCCCCCGTCCACCGGTATCACGGCGCCGGTGATGTAGCGCGCGCGCGGCGAGGCGAGGAAAACGACCAGGTTGGCAAGGTCCTCGGGCTGGCCGTATTCGCCGACGGGGATCTCGTGTTCGGATTGCCACTTGCGGTATTCGGGCGTGTAATTGCGCAGGATCTGCTCGCTCATGATGCGCCCCGGCGGGATGCAGTTCACCGTGATGCCGTGCTTGCCGACTTCGCGCGACAGGCCCTTGGACCAGGAATGCATCGCCGCCTTGGCGCAGAAGGCGCCGTTGATGCCTTCGGGCTCGCTCTTGCCGGTGATGCTGACGATGCGGCCCCAGTTGCGCGCCATCATCTGATCGAGCAGCTTGTGGGTTAGCTGGCGCTGGCGCGTGAAGTTCAGCGTCATGGCCTCGTTCCACTGCGCCTCATCGGTGTCGAGCTTGAACTTGCGCGAGCCGCCCGCGTTGTTGATCAATATGTCGACCGAGCCCAGGCCGGCGAGGGCCGCATCGGCGATCGCCTGCGGCGCGTCTTCCTTCATGAAGTCGCATTCGATGATGACGAGCTTCGCGCCGATCTCGGTTTGCAGGGTTTCGAGCAGCTCGCGCCGGCGCGCGACGACGGCGAGGCGCACGCCTTCGGCCGCCAGCGATTTCGCGATCGCGCGGCCGATGCCGGCGCTCGCGCCGGTGACGAGGGCGGTCTTGCCCGAAATGCCGAGGTCCATCGAAAAAGCCTTTCCTAGCTCTGGCCGAGCACGGGCGGCCGCCAGGACAGCGGCAGCGGGCCCGTCGCGCGCAGCACGCGGATCATGCGCATTGCCGCTTCGCGCCCGTCGTAGTAGCGCGGGATAAGGATCGTCTCGGAAAAACCGAGGGCGCGGTAGAAACGCCGCCCGGCTGCGTTGTCGGCGCGCAGTTCGAGGTGCACACTTGCCATGCCTGCGACGAGCGCGGATTCGAGCAGCCATTCCACCATCCGCCGTCCGATGCCCAGGCGGCGCTGCAGCGGCTGCACCGCGAGCAGCACGAGGTGCGCTCGCTCGTCGCCGAAATCCATGATCGCGAAACCGGCCAGCGGCGGCCGCGCGCCGGCGACGTAGGTGGGCCGGCCGCTGACGGCGAGCACCACGGACTCGCGCCGCCGCATCGCGCGCAGGATGTGCGCCGGGTCGTATTTCCAGCCGAGGCCCGATTCGATGTGGTCGCGCGACATTTCCGCAATGGCGCGGGCGTCGCCCGGCTCTGCGATGCGGATCGTCACGGAAACTTTCGCTTTCTTCACGCGAAAGATTGTGCCATGATTCAGTTGTCTGGCATGCGGCTGGCAAATTTGTTACGAATGCGAACCGCGCGCTCCAGGCCGTCTATTGCCTCAAGCACCTTCAGCCGCAAGTCCGCGTCGACATCGTTGCGCTGCAGGAAAGCTTCCACATCGGCAAGCGCGCCCGCGCCGGTCTGCCCGCCGATGAACGCGGCGAGCCAGTTGCCGACGAAAAAAATCTTCCGCGTGCGTTTCAGTTCCGGCAGCCGCGCGAGCGCTTCCGAAAGAAACGGGCGCGTGAACTGCGCCTGTTCCGGCGCGTTCAAGGGTCCCAGCGCCGCCTCGATCCAGCCCTCGGGCAAATCCTTGTCGCCGAGGAATGCCTTGAACAGCTTTTCCTTGGCGGCCGTTTGCGCGGCACTCGCCGCGTAAGCATAGCGCCGGCCGTCGCCGCCCGTGTCGGCAGCGGATAGCGCGGCGAGCTGCGCCGGCGCTTCCAGGTCCTCGCGCAGGTACAGGCGCTGCACGATGCGGAATTTGTCGCGCGACGCGAGCTTCGGATCCGCCAGCAGCTTCTTCAGCTCCGCGAGCCCGGCGGGCGACCAGGCCAGGTCGATGAAGGCGCGCGTCAGCAGCAGGCCGCGCGAGCCGCTTGCGCCGCCCTCGCGCAGCGCGCGCTCCAGCGCCGGCGCGAGCGCATCGCGCTGCGCGTCGTCCAGGTAGCGCCGGAACGCACCTTCGATGCGCGCCAGCAGCCCGGCGAGCGCGATGTCGTCGCGCGTCTTCGGCAGTTGCTCGATGGCGTAGGCAAGGAACCGGGCAGGCGAGAGCTCGGCCTCGCGCACCGATTCCCAGACGGCTTCGAGAAGCTGCGCCTGGAGCAGCGTGCTGCCTGCATCGAAAGAAGGCGAGAGCACCGCCTCGAGGCTTTGCGCATCGAGCAGGAAGCGGCCGTAGCCAAAGTCGCCATGATTGGGAAAGACGAAGGGCTGGTTGGCGGGCGTATTGATCTTCAGGCTTTTCTTCTCAAGGAAAACATCAAGGCCGGAAGTAATTCTCAGCTTCATCGGCCAGATGCCGTTCTCCCCGAGCGTGTCCTTCTGTTCGAGCCTGCCGTCCGTCACACGCACCGTCGCCATGCCGCGCTTTTGCACCCAGACCCTGGCCCAGCGATCGAGTTTTCTGCCGGACGCGCGCTCGAAGGCGCGGACCAGGTCCTGCCAGCCGGCAGCCGCATAGTCGTGGCGCCGCACGAAATCGCGCACCGCCCGCTGGAACACTTCCTCGCTGAGGTAGAACTCGGCCTGGCGCAGTACCGCCGGGCCCTTGGAGTAGACGATCGCGCCGTAGGCGGACTTGGCGTCGGCGAGATTCTTCAGCGGATAACGGATGGCGGTGGTGCCGCGCGTCGCGTCGGTGCGCACCGCGCTCGTCTTCAGCGCGTGGAACGCGGTCCAGGCATCGAACTCCGGCAGCAGCGCCTCGGTTGCCTTGGCGGCCATGAAGTTGGCGAAACCCTCCTTCAGCCACAGGTCGTCGAACCAGCGCATGGTGACGAGGTTGCCGAACCATTGGTGGGAAGTCTCATGGAATATCAGTTGCGCCCTGCGCAGAAGGTCTGTGGCGCTCGGTGGCGCCGGAAACAGCACGCGCTCCTCGTTCAGGAAGGTCGCACCCGCGTGCTCCATGCCGCCGTAGGGAAATTCGGGCAGCAGTGCCAGGTCGTACTTCGCGAATGGAAATTTGCGCGCGAAG
>JANNXB010000531.1:0-7818 GCA_031409355.1 Betaproteobacteria bacterium
CCCTCTGCGTTCAGCACCTTGGCGACACCCGCGATCTGCGCCGCGGCCTTGGCCGCGCCATCCGCATTGTGTCCCGCGATCAGGACGTGGATTTCGCCGCCGATTTTCTGCGCCGCCGCCACCGTGTTCAGCGTGGCGCCCTTTAGCGTGCCGTGGTCGTGTTCCGCGATTACCAGGATGGCCATGGTCAGATCACCTTCGCTTCATTGCGCAGCTTGTCGACCAGCGCCTTCGCATCCGGGACCTTCACCCCGGCCTTGCGCTTGGGGGGCTCTACTACTTTTAAAGTGGTTAATCTTGGAGAAACATCAACCCCAAGCGTCTCAGGCTTGAGGTTCTCGAGGAGCTTCTTCTTCGCCTTCATGATGTTCGGCAGGGTCACGTAGCGCGGCTCGTTCAGGCGCAGGTCGGTGGTGACGATGGCCGGCAGCTTGATCGAAATCGTCTCCAGCCCGCCGTCCACTTCACGGGTAACCGTGGCTTTTTCTTTTTCCACGACAAGTTTTGAAGCAAAGGTGGCCTGCGACCAGCCCAGCAGGGCCGCCAGCATCTGCCCGGTCTGGTTCGAATCGTCGTCGATGGCCTGCTTGCCCAGGATGACGAGCTGGGGGGTTTCCTTTTCACATATTTTTTTCAACAATTTTGCAACTGCAAGAGGCTGCAGGTCCTCGCCCGTTTCCACCAGGATCGCCCGGTCCGCGCCGATCGCGAGCGCCGTGCGCAGCGTCTCCTGGCAGGCCTGCGCGCCGCAGGAAACGGCGATGATCTCGGTCGCCACGCCGGCCTCCTTCAGCCGCACCGCCTCTTCCAGCGCGATTTCATCGAAAGGATTCATCGACATCTTGACGTTGGCGGTCTCGACGCCCGTGCCGTCGGCCTTGACCCGCACCTTGACGTTGTAATCGATGACGCGCTTGACGCTGACCAGGACTTTCATTGGGGGTGACCGAAGGAGATGCGGCGGAGTTGAAAGAGCGCCGGATTATAGCGCGGCATGCGAGAATTCCGCTCACCGGAGGACCCAAGACATGACCGACCTTTCCCACGCAAAATCGATTTCCCTGCAAGGCAAAGTCAGCCCCGCGGAATGGGCGATGCGGTTGGACATCGCCGCCTGCTACCGGCTGGTCGCGCTGTTCGGCATGAACGACCTGGTCTACAACCACATCTCTGGCCGCGTGCCGGGCGAGGAAGGCCATTTCCTCATCAACCCCTACGGCTACGCCTACGAGGAGGTCACCGCCTCAAGCCTGGTGAAGATCGACTTCGACGGCAAGCTGGTACTCGATTCGGGTACGGGATACGGCGTCAACCTCGCCGGCTTCGTCATCCACAGCGCGGTCCACAAGGCACGCCATGACGTGGACTGCGTGATCCACACCCACTCACCCGCCGGCATGGCGGTGTCTGCCTTGAAATGCGGCCTGCTGCCGCTGACGCAGAACGCCATGTTCTTCGGCCAGATCGGCTACCACGAATACGAAGGCCCGGCGGTCGACCTGGACGAACAGCAGCGTTTGATACGCGACCTGGGCACCGGCGCGGCGATGATCCTGCGCAACCACGGCCTGCTCACCGCGGGCCGCACCGTGTGCGACGCCTTCGTCACCATGCACTGGCTTGAGAAGGCCTGCCAGGCCCAGGTCATGGCGATGGCTTGCAACACCGAACTCAATCACCCGGCGCCGGAAACCGTGCGGGTCACCAACGACCGCTACAAGCCCGGCCAGCGCCGCAAGATCACGGAACTGGAATGGCCCGCCATGTTGCGCATGCTGGACCGCCGCGATCCAAGCTACAAGGACTGAGATGCTCAAAGACAAGGTAGTCATCGTCACCGGCGCCGGTGGCGGAATCGGTCGGGATTTCGCGCATGCCATGGCAGCCCGCGGCGCGAAGGTCGTGGTCAACGATATCGGCGCTTCGGTCTCCGGTGAGGGCAAGGACGCCGGCCCGGCGCAGAAGGTGGTGGACGAGATCAAGGCCAAGGGCGGCGTCGCGGTCGCCAATACCGACAGCGTTTCCGAGTGGGAGTCCGCCAATCGGATCGTGAAGTGCGCCATTGATTCGTTTCAAAGAATCGATGTGGTGGTGAATAACGCCGGCATCCTGCGCGACCGTTTCTTCTTCAACATGTCGGTCGAGGAATGGAAAGCGGTGATCGACGTGCACCTGAACGGCACGTTCTACGTTTCGCGCGCCGCTTCGCCCTATTTCAAGAGCCAGAATTCCGGCCGCTACATCAACATGACTTCGACCTCCGGCCTGATCGGCAATCTCGGCCAGGCGAACTACGCGGCGGCCAAGCTCGGCATCGCCGCGCTGTCCAAATCCATGGCGCTGGACATGGCCAGGTACAAGGTGACTTCCAATTGCATCGCGCCCTTCGCCTGGAGCCGCATGATCGGCACGATTCCGGCAGAGACGCCCGACCAGAAGGCGCGCGTGGAGAAATTGAAGAAGATGGAAACGGCGAAGATCGCGCCGATCGCGGTCTACCTGGCGAGCGACGCGTCGCAGGACGTGACCGGGCAGATATTCGCGGTGCGGGCGAACGAGATCTTCCTCATGTCGCAGAACCGGCCGCTGCGCTCGGTGCACCGCTCCGAAGGCTGGACGCCGGAGACGATCGCGGAACAGGCGATCCCCGCGATGCGGGCGCATTTCTACGCCCTGGATCGTTCGCAGGACGTTTTCTCCTGGGACCCGATCTAGACCCTTCGATTGGAACAGACGCACTTCGGGCGTTACGTCATCGTCTCCGAGCTTGGCCGCGGGGCCATGGGCGCGGTGCATCGCGCCGTGGATCCGCTCATCGAGCGCGACGTCGCCATCAAGACGCTGCTGCCGAACATGCCGCCCGAGATCATGGACGAGGTGCGCGAACGGTTCCTGCGCGAGGCGCGCTCGGCCGGCCGGCTGAACCACCCCAACATCGTCACCATCTACGACGTCGGCGAGCAGGATGGCGTCGCCTACATCGCGATGGAACTGCTCGAAGGCAAGTCCCTGCAGCAGATCCTGCGCGATACGCCGCGCCTGCCGATCGACCGGATCGCGGATCTGGTGGCGCAGGTCGCCGACGGCCTGGACCTCGCGCAGCGCTTCAAGATCACGCACCGCGACATCAAGCCCGCCAACATCATGGTGTCCGCCGATTGGCGCGCCAAGCTGACCGACTTCGGCGTCGCCCACGTGGCCTCGTCCTCCATGACGCAGACCGGCACCGCGCTCGGCTCGCCCAAGTACATGTCGCCCGAACAGGTGACGGGCCAGCCGCTTGACCCGCGCTCCGACATCTTCTCGCTGGGCGTGGTGCTCTATGAAATGCTGGTGGGCCGGACGCCCTTCGAGCGCAAGTCCGACACCACGGTGTTCGCGCTCATGAACCGCATCGCCGGCGAGGCGCATGCGGCCGTTACGCAGATCGACAAGAGCATTCCCGCCGCGTTCGACGTCATCCTGGCAAAAGCCCTCGGCAAGTCGTCCGACAAGCGCTACCAGCGTGCGAGCGAGATGGCGCATGATCTGCGCAACCATGCCCGGCTCCCGGGCAACTCGCCGGCGGTCGAGGCCGACTACGCAAAGACCATCGCGCTGAACCGCCTACCACCCAGCCCCACCCAGGCCGACCCCGCGACCGCCACGCTGATCGACGACCTGGACGTGTTCTCCAAGGGCTTCGAGAAGCAGGAGCAGGAGACCCTGCGCGCCGAGGCGGTGGAGCGCAAGCGCAAGGAGGACGAGCTGCGCCAATGGGCCGAAGCCGAGGAAAAGCAGCGCCAGGCATTCGAGCGGGAACGCGAGACGAAGGCGGGAACAACGCTGAACACCCAGCGCCGCGGCGGCGCCCTGGACCTGTTGAAGCAGAAAGTCGCCGGCAAGGCGGGCGCGACCGGCGCAGATCGGGCAAAGAAGGACGAAACCGCCGCGCGCATCGACGAGCGGCTGCGGGCCGCGTTCCGTTACCTGTCAGAATTCGCCACCGTACTGAACGAGGCGAGCCCGGTGTCGGACGGCAGGCAAGGCGTGATGTTCTTCGGCGATCGCAGCGGCATGATCCTCGGCGACGGGTTCACCGACATGCGCACGCGCGACCTGAACGGGAAATCCTGTGCCGACTACGTCACTTTCAAGTACCGGGTGCGTTTCCCCAGTCCGGAGAAACTGGAAGTCACCGGCCAGGAAGCCGTGCGGGTCCAGGAACGCCTCAAATCGATGGGCGTGAAGCATGACATCGCGAACCGGAAGAACGACCTCGGCCAGGTGACGCACGCGACCTTCACCATGTCCGGGCCGTTTCCCTGCCAGGCCCTGCTGCGCGCGGACTACGACGAACCCGGCTTCACGCTCGACCTGGTCAATATCAGGCACCACGGCCAGGCCAAGCTGCGTTTCGGACCTGAAGAACTCGACGACGACGTGCTGGACGAGTTCGGCAGCTGGGTGCTGGGAGCGGACGAGGCTTTCGAGCGATTCCTGAAGAAGCAAAGATGAAACAGTTCCTTCTTGTCCTGGGCATCGCCCTTGCCGCCGATTGCGCGGCGCAAGCCTATCCTTCAAAGCCGGTGCGCGTCATCGTGCCGCTGGCTGCCGCCGGCACCGGCGACACGCTAGCCAGGGTTGTCGCCGAGGAAATGGCGAAAATCCTCGGCCAGCCCTTCCTGGTGGAAAACCGCCCGGGCTCCGGCGGCGTGATCGGCACCGAATCCGTCGCCAGGAGCCCTGCCGACGGCTACACCCTGCTCTCCGTCAGCCCCGCGCTCGTGATCCACGCGGCGCTGCGCCCGAAGATCGGCTACGACCCGATCAAGGACTTCGAGCCGATTACCGTCATCGCCAACACGCACCAGCTGATCGTCGGCCATCCCTCGGTCCCCGCCTCCAACGTCAGGGAACTGGTCGCGTACGCGAAGCAGAACCCGGGCAAGCTCAACTACGGCTCGGCTGGCACCGGCTCCGCGACGCACCTGAACATGGAGCTGTTCAAGTCGATGACGGGCACGTTCATCACGCACGTTCCCTACAAGGGGAGTACCCAGTCGCGCCAGGACCTGCTGTCGGGCGAAGTGCAGCTGTCGGTGGACGGGTTGCTGCCGACACTGCCCCTGATCAAGGCGGGCAAGCTAAAGGCGTTCGGCCTTGCGAGCAGCCGCCGCTCGAACATCGCGCCGGAAATCCCGACGCTCGCCGAAGCCGGCGTCACCGGGTACGCCTCCGACACCTGGTATGGCATGTCGGCGCCCGCCGGTACGCCCAAGGACGTCCTCGCCACCCTGCACGCGGCCGCCATCAAGGCAATCAACACGCCTTCCGTGCGCGAGCGCCTGACCCAGCAGGGCGCCGAGCTGGTGGGCAACTCGCCGGCGGAATTCCGCGCCCTGCTCGAGCGCGAGCTGGTGTTGTGGACCAGGGTCGTCAAGGATTCCGGAGCGAAGGTGGACTGATGAAGCGGCAAACGACGCGCCTGCGGGAACTGATCAAGGCCGGGCCGACGCTGTTCGTGCCGGGCTGCTTCAACGCCATGAGCGCGCGCGTGCTGGAGAACGCGGGCTTCCCCGCCATCTACATGAGCGGTTATGGCACGTCGCTTTCTCTCACCGGCCTGCCGGACGCGGGCCTCGTCACCATGACCGAGGTGATCACCAACGCGCGCTACATCGCCCAGGCGGTGAATGTCCCGGTGATCGCGGATGCCGACAACGGCTACGGCAATGCCATCAACGTCATCCGCACCGTGCGCGAGTTCATCGCCGCGGGGATCGCCGGCATCCACCTCGAGGACCAGGTCAGCCCGAAGCGCTGCGGCCATGTCGCCGGCCGCCTCGTGGTGCCGCTAGAGGAAGCCGTGGGCAAGATGCGGGCCGCGGACGCCACGCGCAGGGAGCTGGATCCTGATTTCCTCCTCATCGCGCGCACCGACGCGCGCGGCGCCTCCGGCGGCTCGCTGGACGAGGCGATCCGCCGCTCCAATGCGCTGCTCGCAGCCGGCGCCGACCTCGCGTTCGTCGAAGGGCCGACATCCGTCGAAGAGGTGCGCCGCATCTGCAGCGAGGTGAAGGGGCCCGTGTTCTACAACATGACGGGCGTCTCGCCGCGCTACTCGCTGGAAGAGATGAAGGCGCTCGGCATCGCCGTGACCATCGCGCCCGGCGCCCTGATGCGCGTGTCGCTGACCGCCATGCACGACCTCGCGGTGCAGATGCGCGACGAGGGGCCGATGGCCGAGGCGCGCTTCTTCGAGAAATTCCGCTCGCATCCGCTAGGCGACCTGCACACCTTCGCCGGCTTCGACCGTATCCGCGCCTGGGAGAAGGAGTTCCTCGGCGAAGAGGCAATGCAGAAATACGCCGATTCGGTCGGCCACATGCCGAAAAAATAGAGGGGAATCGATATGAGATTATGGATTTTGTTTCTTTTTCTGGTTTGTTCAAGCGCAGTAAATTCACAGACATACCCCTCAAAACCCCTGCGCTGGATCGTGCCCTTCCCGCCCGGAGGCTCCACCGACGGGTTCTCGCGCCCGCTGGCGGCCAAGCTCTCTGAACTGCTGGGGCAGCCGGTGGTGGTCGAGAACATCGGCGGCGCCGGCGCCTCCATCGGCAGCGACCGGATCGCGAAGGCGGCGCCCGACGGCTACACCATCGGCCTGGCGACGACCGGGAGCCACGCCATCAACCCGCACATCTACGGCGCCAAGCTGCCGCACGACACGCTCCGGGATTTCACGCACATCGCGCTGGCGGTGTCCTACGTCAATGTGCTCGTCGTGAATCCGAACGTGCCCGCCAAATCGGTCGCCGAATTGATCGCCTACGCCAAGGCCAATCCCGGCAAGGTCAGCTTCGGCTCCGCCGGGAACGGTTCGTCCAATCATCTATCGGGTGAAGTGCTCAAGGTGCTCACCAAGGCGCCCATGGAACACATTCCCTACAAGGGATCGGGCCCTGCCATGGTCGATGTGATGGCGGGCAACATCACCTTCATGTTCGATGTGCTCATCACCAGCATCCCGCAGATGAACGCCGGCCGCGTCCGCGCCTTGGCGGTGACAAGCGGGAAGCGCTCGCCGTACGTTCCGGAAGTTCCGACCATGGACGAGTCGGGCGTGCCCGGATACAACGAGGCAGGCAGCGACCTGTGGTTCGGCATCGTCGGGCCGGCGGGGATTCCAAAACCCATCGTCGCAAAGCTGAACGAGAAGTTGATCGAGGCGCTGCGCGCGCCGGACATGCGCCAGCGGATCCGCATCCAGGCCTTCGACCTGTGGACCAGCACCCCCGCGGAATTCACCGCGGTGCTCAAGTCCGACCATGCCAAGTGGGGCAAGATCGTGCGCGCCGCCGGCGCGAGAATCGATTGATGACCGGCTCGCCGCGCTCCCCCGAAGGGGTACCGGATTCGCGCGGCCTGAACCTGTTCGAGGCGGACACCTCGTATCGCGGCCTGCTCGAACTGCACCTCGAACCGAAGCTTTGCGTCCACCTGCTGCCGCATTTCAGGCACTTGGGCGCCATGGCCGGCGCGGAGCTCGATGAACTGGCACTCGAAGCCGACAAGAATGTCTCCGTGCTTCAGGGGCAACGGGTTGAAAAGCACGCTGCATACAGAAAGCTAGAGGAAGTTGCCTTCGGCCAGTACGGCCTGGCCGCCATGTCGCACCGGGGCGGCGTGCTGGGCTGGCCGGAGCAGATGCCGCCGTCGGCCAAGTACGCGCTAAGCTACCTCTACGTCCAGGCCGAGTTCGGCGTCTGCTGCCCGCTGTCGATGACCGACGCCCTGACGCGCACCCTCCGCAAGTTCGCCGATCCGGCGCTG
>JANNXB010000532.1:0-2140 GCA_031409355.1 Betaproteobacteria bacterium
GCGACGCCCAGCGCGATGCCCAAACCGAGCAGCAGGCCGACGAACATGCCGAGCAGAAAGCTGCCGCCGGAGCGGCTGGGTGGAGCGGAACGTTTTGCTGGCTGGCGCATTACATTTTCTCCGGCGCGCTTACGCCGAGGAGCGCAAGACCGTTTGCGAGGGTCTGCCGCGCCGCCGCACACAGCGCGAGCCGCGCTTCGCGCAAGGCCTCGTCCTCGACCAGGATGCGCTCGGCATTATAGTAGCTGTGGAAATCGCCCGCGAGGGCGCGCAGATAGAACGCGACCGCGTGCGGTTCGAGCTCGTCGGCAGCGGCGCTCACCGTCTCCGGGAACTCGGCCAGGCGCTGCGCGAGAGCGAGCTCCTTCTCGCCCTTCAGGGCGCCGAGCTCGGCGCGGGCAAGCCGTGCGGGGTCGCCGCCCCATTGCGCCAGCATGCTGCAAATGCGCGCGTGGGCGTACTGCACGTAGTAGACCGGATTTTCCTCGCTCTTCGCCAGCGCCAGGTCGACGTCGAACGTGAACTCGGTGTCGGCTTTGCGCGACACCAGGAAAAAGCGCACTGCGTCGCGACCCACCCAGTCGATCAGGTCGCGCACCGTGACGTAGGAGCCGGCGCGCTTGGAGATTTTGACTTCCGCGCTGCCGCGCATCACCTTGACCAGGCTGTGCAGCACGTAGTCCGGATAGCCCGGCGGAATGCCGATGCCGAGGGCCTGCAGGCCGGCGCGAACGCGCGTCACCGTGCTGTGATGGTCGGTACCCTGCACATCGATCACCTTGGCGAAGCCGCGCTGCCACTTGGTCACGTGATAGGCGACGTCCGGCACGAAATAGGTGTAGCTGCCGTCCGACTTGCGCACCACCCGGTCCTTGTCGTCGCCATAGTCGGTGGTGCGCAACCAGAGCGCGCCGTCCTTCTCGAAGGTCTTGCCGCTCGCGACCAACCCACGGACCGCGGCCTCGACTTTGCCGTCGCTGTAGAGGCTCGATTCGAGGTAGTAGACGTCGAATTTGACGCCGAACTTCTGCAGGTCGATGTCCTGCTCCTTGCGCAGGAACGCGACCGCGAACTGGCGCACGGCGTCGAGGTCGCTAAAATTCCCTTTCTGCGCCGTGAAGGACTCCGCAATTTCGCGGATGTAGTCGCCCGCGTAGCCGTCGGCGGGCCAGCCCTCTCCGCCCGGTTCGATGCCCTGGGCGCGCGCCTGCACCGAAAGCGCGAGGTTCTGGATCTGCGCGCCGGCATCGTTGTAGTAGAACTCGCGCGTGACCTGGTGGCCCTGCGATTCCAGCAGTGCGGCGAGTGCGTCGCCGAGTGCCGCCTGCCTGCCATGGCCGACATGCAGCGGCCCGGTCGGGTTCGCGGAGACGAACTCAATCATTACTTTTTCCGGCTTCGAAGATTTGGTCTTGCCGAACGCCGCACCTTCCGCAAGGACTTGACTGATGATGCGGTGCTTTGCGAAGGCCTTTAACCGATGATTTACGAATCCTGGTCCCGCAATTTGCGGGATCTCAGTGAAGTTTTCGCCGTACGCTTTCTGGATGATGGATGTGGCAGTTGTGCTAACAGTTTCAGCGAATTCCCGAGGTTTGCGCCCGGCAGATTTTGCGTGCTGGAGAGCAAACGAAGTCGCCCAATCGCCATGCTCGCGTTGCCTTGGTCTCTCAAAATTGACGTAGACAGGACCAAGTGCCGGCGCTTCTTTGAGGATGGCTTCACGGTAAGCCTCCTCAAGAATCTCCCTCGGGCTCTTTTTCGGGTCGTGTTCCATAAAGGGCGCGAATTATATGTCGGCAGACCGTGTAATCGGGCTCTGACCCCGATTATCCCGATTTCAGTCGAACTCGATCGGATCCACGTCGAGATGCCAGCGCACGCCGTTCGAGGTGGAGGCGGGCAGGCAGGCCGACCACTGGCGCAGGAATTCCTGCAGCGCCGGGCGCGAGGATGACTGCAGCAGCAGCTGCGCGCGCTCAAAGCCCGCGCGCCGGGTGATTACGTGCGGCACCGGGTCGTAGATGGTGACGCTTGCCGGCGCCTCGATGAGCCGGGCGGCGGCGCGCAGGAACGTCATCGCTTCGTCGAGCCGGGGCGCCTCGGCGCGCAGCGCGGCTTCGTGCACAAAGGGCGGGAA
>JANNXB010000533.1:0-3097 GCA_031409355.1 Betaproteobacteria bacterium
GTCGGCATCCACAGCGGCCACAGCGCGTTGTAAAGCGAGAAATCCGCGATGCAGGGTTGGTCGCCGAACAGATATGCCCTCTCGAATTGCGCCTCGACCTTCGCCAGCATGCCGGGCAGCAGGCTCCTGCACTCGTGCACCGGCCCGCGGCGCACGGTGCCGCCCTGGCGCATCGCGGCGCGGTCCTTGCCGAAATTGGCGAGGTAATCCGGCGAGGCGCCCGGCATGTACAGCTTCATCATGCCGTAGCCGGGCTGGTAGGCGATCGGCACGGTGATGCCGAAGAGCACGCTATCGGCGAAATGCGCCGAGGCCTGCACCGCGAGCGTATCCAGCTTGCCGAACAGCGGCGACGCGGGCCGCAGGCGCTCCAGCACCCGCGCGATCAGCGCGGTGTCGCAGTAGATGTCGGCGCCGATTTGCAGGATGGGCGTCTTGCGGTAGCCGCCGGTGAGCGCGATGACGTCGGGCTTGGGCATGACGGGCGGGATCTGCACGGATTTCCAGGCAATCCCCTTGTAGCCGAGCATGGCGCGGATTTTCTCCGCGTACGGGGAGAAGGGATAATGGTGCAACACTGGTTCAGTCATAATCGCGGTTCCTCCTTGAATTCCACATCCATGGTAACCCGATGAAAGCTGTCCTTTGCAAGCAGTTCGGCCCTCCGGAATCCCTCGTCATCGAGGACCTGCCTTCGCCCAAAGCGGGGCCGGGCGAGGTCATCGTCAGCGTCAAGGCGGCGAGCCTGAATTTCCCGGACGTGCTCATCATCCAGAACAAGTACCAGTTCAAGCCGCCCCTGCCCTTCTCTCCGGGCAGCGAGATGTCGGGCCTGGTGAAGGAAGTCGGCGAAGGCGTGAAAGGCTACAAGCCGGGCGACCGGGTCATCGCATTCACCACCTATGGCGCGTTCGCGGAGGAAGTAAAGGTCGAGGCAAGCCGCCTCGTGCCGATCCCCGAGGGGATGGATTTCAACAGTGCGGCGGCGTTCCTGCTCACCTACGGCACCTCCGACCACGCCCTGCGCGACCGCGGGCAGCTCAAGGCCGGGGAAACCCTGCTGGTGCTGGGCGCGGCGGGCGGTGTCGGCCTGGCCGCGATCGAAATCGGCAAGGCGATGGGGGCACACGTGATCGCCTGCGCCTCGAGCGCGGACAAGCTGGAAGTCTGCAAGCAGCACGGCGCCGACGCCGGGATCAACTACGCCAGCGAAGACATGCGCGAGAAGATCAAGGAACTCACGGGCGGCAAGGGCGTGGACGTGATCTACGACGCGGTCGGCGGCCCCTACACGGAGCCCGCGCTGCGCTCATCCGCATGGCGCGGACGGCTGCTGGTGGTCGGTTTCGCCGCCGGCGATATTCCGAAGATTCCGCTAAACCTCACGCTGCTCAAGGGCTGCTCGATCGTGGGCGTGTTCTGGGGCGACTTCGCGCGCCGCGAACCGAAAGCCTTCGCCGAGAGCATCGGCCAGCTCGGCAAATGGTTCCGCGAAGGAAAACTAAAGCCGCATGTATCGCAGACCTTCCCGCTCGCACAGGCGGTGGACGCGCTAAAACTCATGGCCGCGCGCAAGGTAAAAGGGAAAGTCGTCCTTACGGTTTAGCTCCATCCCCGGGGCCGAGCGGTAATTGCATCAGCACGCTGTCGACCCAGCGGCCGAATTTATAGCCGGTCGAGCGCAGGTTGCCCGCGCGCACGAAACCCAGGCTGGCATGCACCGCGATCGACGACGCGTTCGCGCTGTCGCCGATCACGGCGATGATCTGGCGATAGTTCAGCTCCGTGCAGCGGGAGATCAGTTCCGCGAGCACCGCCCTGCCGATGCCCTTGCCCTGCTTGCCGTGCTTCACGTAGATCGAGTCCTCGAGCGTGTGGCGGTAGGCGGTGCGCGTCCGGTACAGGGTGCAGTAGCCGTATCCAAGCACCTCGCCTTTTCCCTCTGCCACCAGATAGGGCAGGCCCTGCCGGGCAATGTCCTCGTAGCGGCGCTGCATTTCGCCCAGCGGCGGCGCCTCCTCCTCGAAGGACGCCAGGCCATTGAGCACGTGGTAGGCGTAGATCGACTGGATGGCGGGCAGGTCTTGCGGTGCAGCAGGCCGGACGAGCATGGAACGATTATAGTAAATGGATGAGAACCCGCGCGTTGGTCCTGTCGGCCCTGCTGCTGCTCGCAGCGTGCTCGAAAGTCACGCAGGAGAACTTCGCCAAAGTCCAAGACGGCATGACCGAGCAGGAGGTCACGGCGATCCTCGGCAGTCCGACGGAGTCCTCCAGCGGCAGCATCCTCGGCATCTCGGGCACCTCTTCGAAATGGGTCGCCGGCGACGCGGCGATCCTGATCCGGTTCGTGAACGGCAAGGTGGCGCTGCGCAGCTTCGACAAACCGGTAAAAAAGCAATGACGCTGCAGGAGGAGCGCGCCCGCGCCGTTGGCGAACTGATCGGGCGGGTACGCGCCATCGAGGCGAAAGCAGGGGTGACGCGCGCGTCGCTCGACCTTATCAAGGCGGAGCTGATCGCGCTCGCCAGCCGCTCCGAACTCTTCCCGGCAGCGCACTTCGCCAACAATCCCGGGCGCCCGGGCACCATCTACCACCTCGCCGAGGACCCCGACGGGCGCTTCGCCCTGTATGGCTCGGCGGGGATCCCGGGCAAGGCGCAGCCGCCGCACAATCACACCACTTGGGCCTCGATCGCCGGAGTCTATGGCGACGAGCACAACGTGTTCTACGAACGCACGGACCGGGGCGAGGCGCCGGGCGAGGGGAAACTGCAGAAAACGCACGAGCTGACGATCCGGCGCGGCACTGCCTGCGCCATGCTGCCGGACGATTTCCACACCATCGAGGTGACGAGCAAGTCGGAGTCCCTGCACCTGCACCTGTACGGCAAGACGTTGGAAGATTTGCCGGACCGGATCGGCTTTCCGTCCGGCAACGGCGGCAAAGTCGCGCGCTTCATGGCGAAGCCCGACATCTACTGCCCGCGCGTCACGCCGCGCGAGCTGCGCACGCTGCTTTCCGCGGGCGACGAACTGGCGATTCTTGACGTGCGCGAGGAAGGCGTGCACGCGCGCAACCACCTCTTTCTCGCCG
>JANNXB010000534.1:0-4575 GCA_031409355.1 Betaproteobacteria bacterium
TTTATGTCGCGGTGCACGACGCCGACCGAGTTGGCGTACTCGAGCGCCTTGCAGCACTTGTAGGCGATCTGCGAGCTGCGCGACAACGGCAGCAGATCCGAAGGGCTGCAGTGCGGCTGCAGCGAGGTGCCTTCGACCAGTTCCATCACCAGGTACAGCAGGTCCTTGCCTTCTTTTTTGTCCACGCCGGCGTCGAAGATGCTGACAATGTGCGGATGGCGCAACTTGCCGGCGAGCGAGGCCTCGTTCTGGAAGAATTTAAGCTGGCGGCGCGCCTCTTCCGGGTCCTGGGGCATCGCATCGAGCACCTTGATCGCGACTTCGCGGCCCTCGAACGCATCGGTGGCAAGGTAGACGGAGCCGGTGGCCCCCTTGCCTAGCAGCTTCTGGACCTCGTATTTGCCGATGTGGGCGTGCATGAGGTGGGCATCCTAACCCAAGCCCGAGGGCTAGAATCCGGGGTAACCCATGCGAAGCGCGATGACACGCTTTTTTGCAATTGCCCTTGCCACGGGCCTGACTGGCTGCGGAAGCGTGCACTGGCACAAGGCCGGCGCCGACGAGGCGGAACTCGGCAAGGACCTCGCGGCCTGCCGCAGGCAGGCGCAGACCAAGCTTGGAATCGTCGGCGGGCCCGGGCCTCAGCCCTCGATGGACCCCCGATTCGGCGCGCCCTCCGGGCCCACGCAGGCGGACCTCATGATGCAGGAGAGTCAGGCGCTCGGCTTCTGCATGCGCAAGAAGGGATACGCGCTGGTTCCCGACAAGAAGTAGTCCTCTACGCTTTCACTTCGTGGCTCGCGGGCCGGCCGCGCAGCCGCAGCCCGGTCAGTTCTTCGCGCTCACGCGGCGTGTTGCGCAACACCTGGTCCTTGCCCGGCAGGTATTGGGGCGGCCAGAACTGCCCTTCGTGCCCGTACCAGGCCGACGCCTGCAGCGTGAAGTAGGGATTGGCGAGATGCGGCCGGCCGAGCGCCACCAGGTCCGCCTTGCCCGAGGCGAGCAGCGTATTCACCTGGTCCGCGCTGGTCACCGCGCCCACCGTCATCGTGGCGATGCCGGTTTCGTTGCGCACCCAGTCCGAGAACGGGGCCTGGAACATGCGGCCGTAGACCGGGCGCTGCTGCGGCACCGTCTGCCCGGTGGAACAGTCGACCAGGTCGCAGCCCGCTTCCTTCAGCATGCGCGTCGCCGCCATCAGGTCTTCGCCCGATAGCCCGCCCGGCGCCCAGTCGGTCGCGGAAATACGCACCGACATTGGCTTTTGCTGTGGAAATTTTTTTCTACAAGCTTCAAATACGGAAAGCGGAAAGCGCATTCTGTTTTCGATGGATCCACCGTATTCGTCCGTGCGCCGGTTGGTGAGCGGCGTGATGAAGCTCGCCAGCAGGTAGCCGTGCGCCATGTGGATCTCAAGCATGTCGAAACCGGCTTCGTGAGCCAACTGTGTGGACTTTACGAACTGGGAAATCAACAAATCCATTTCTGAAATGGACAACTCTCGCGGAACCTGGGACTCCCCTTCGTAGTACGGGGTCGGGGAAGCCGAAACAAGGGGCCAGTTGCCGTTCTCCAGCGGTCGATCCATTTTCTCCCAGCCGAGCTGCGTCGAGCCCTTGCGGCCCGAGTGGCCGAGCTGCAGGCAGAGCTTCGCCTTCGAGCTGGCGTGGCAGAAATCCGTGATGCGCCGGAAGGCGTCGCGCTGCGCCTCGTTCCACAGGCCAGTGCAGCCCGGCGTGATGCGCGCCTCGGGCGAGACGCAGGTCATCTCCACGAACACCAGGCCCGCCCCGCCGACCGCGCGCGAGCCGAGGTGCACCAGGTGCCAGTCGCCAGGGACGCCGTCCACCGCCGAGTATTGGTCCATCGCCGACACCGCGACGCGGTTCTCCACCGTCATGCCGCGCAGCCGGAACGGCGTGAACATCGGCACCGGCGGATTCGCGAGATCGATCTCGAATCCCTGGGCCTTCACTTTCTTCGCAAACCAGGTCCTGACCTCCTTCATGAACGCCGGGTCGCGCAGCTCCAGGTTCTCCCAGGTGATCTGCTTGGAGCGCGACATGACGCCGAAGGCGAACTGCAGCGGGTCCATGTCCCAGTAGCGCCGCATGTGCTCGAACCAGGCGAGCGAAACGTTGGCGGCGTGCTGGGTTTTTTCTACTTCTTCTCTTCTTGCAGTGTTGTATTTATGGAGGGAAGTTTTTATTTCCTTTTCGGTCTTAAGGCTTTCATACAAGGCAATGGCGTCTTCCATAGCCAACTTCGTACCGGATCCAATCGAAAAATGTGCGGTGGCCTTGGCATCTCCGACCAATACAGCGTTGCCCATCACCCATGTCTTGTTGGTGATGGTCGGGAAATTGCGCCACAGGGAGCGGTTCGGGATCATGCGGTGGCCGTCGAGTTCCTCGGCGAAGACGCGCTCCACCGTCTCCAGCATCTCGGTCTCGCCCTTCACGTCGAAGCCGAAGTTCTTCCAGGTGGCCTCGTCGGTCTCGATGATCCAGGTGCTGCGCCCCTCCTCGTACTGGTAGCAGTGCGCGAGGATGATGCCCTCGGGCGTCTCGCGGAAGAAATACTTGAACGCGTCCAGCGGCTTGGTCGATCCCAGCCAGGTGAATTTGTTCGGCCGCAGGTCGACGCTGGGCTGGAAGTGGTCCTTGTTCTGTTCCCGGATCTGGGAATTGATGCCATCGGCGACGACGATCAAGTCGGAATCCGCAAACTCTCCTAGATTTTTAATTTCCTTTTGAAAAACCAATTTCACGCCCAGTTCCCGGCAGCGGTCGTGCAGGATGTGCAGCAGCGCCACGCGCGAGCAGCCGCAGAAGCCGTTGCCGCCCGAGCGCATGGTGCGGCCCTTGTAGACCACGTCGACGTCGCCCCAGTAGGCGAAGCGGCGCCGGATCATCTCGTAGGAAGGGACATCGCAGGCCTTGAAGGCGTCCAGGGTCTGGTCGGAGAACACCACGCCGAAGCCGAAGGTGTCGTCCGGGCGGTTGCGCTCGTAGACGGTGATGTCCCAGCGCGGCCAGGCCTTCTGCGCCAGCAGCGCGAAGTACAGGCCGCCGGGGCCGCCGCCGATGATGGAGATTCTCATGCCGTCTCGGGAATCACGGCAGTCGTTTCTATCTCGAGCTTCGCCTCGTCCTCGATCAGACCGCTCACCTGCACCACGGCCATCGCCGGATAGTGCCTGCCGATGAGCTCGCGGTACGCCGCGCCGACTTCCTTGATCGCGCCGAGGTACTCCTTCTTGTCGAGGATGTACCAGGTCATGCGCACGATGTGCTCGGGCTTCGCGCCGGCTTCGGCCAGCACGGCGAGGGTGTTCGCCAGCGTCTGGCGGAACTGTGCCGCGAACGATTTTTGTTCTATTGCGCCTTGGGAATTGAAAGCAACCTGGCCAGCAACAAAAACAGTCGTGCCGCCTTTTACGGCAATGCCGTTCGAAAAACCCTTCGGCTTCGCCCAGCCGGGCGGTTGCAGGATCTGCATCATGGTGTCCTCAGCTTGAAGCGCTGCAATTTTCCGGTCTCGGTGCGCGGCAGCGCGGCCACGAACTCGATCTCGCGCGGATATTTGTAGGGCGCGATGTTGCGCTTGACGTGCTCTTGCAGGGTTTTCTTCATTTCGTCATTCGACTGGTTTTCAGGCTTGAGAACGACAAATGCCTTCACCACCATGCCCCTTTCTTCATCAGCTTGCCCTACCACGCCGCACTCGGCGACCGCCGGGTGGGAGAGCAGCGCGCCCTCCACCTCCGGCCCGGCGATGTTGTAGCCGGAGGAGATGATCATGTCGTCGGTGCGCGCCTGGTAGATGAAGTAGCCGTCCATGTCCATCACGTAGGCATCGCCCGTCAGGTTCCAACCATTCTGCACATAGGTTTTCTGCCGTTCGTCCGCGAGGTACCTGCATCCGGTCGGCCCCTTCACCGCCAACCGCCCGATCTGCCCCGGCGCGCAGCGTTCGCCGTTTTCGTCCAGCACCGCGGCGGTATAGCCCGGAATCGCCTGCCCCGTGGCGCCGCGCTTGGCGTGCTCGGGCGCGTGCGAGATGAAGATATGGATCATCTCGGTGGCGCCGATGCCGTCGATGATCTCGATGCCGCTCGCCTGCTTGAACAGCTGGCGCGTCGCATCGGGCAGCGCTTCGCCGGCCGAAACGCATTTCTTCAGCGACGAGAGGTCGTAGTTTTTCCAGATGCCGGCCAGAGCGCGGTACATGGTCGGCGCGGTGAACAGGATCGTCGCTTTGAATTTCTGGATCGCTTCGAGCATGGAATCCGGCGTGAACTTCTCCACCAGCGCGGTGCTGGCGCCAAAGCGCAGCGGGAAGCACAAGAGGCCACCCAGGCCGAAGGTGAACGCCAGCGGCGGCGAGCCGATGAAGATATCGTCCCGCGTCGGCTTCAGGCAGGAGCGTGGAAAGCAGTCGCACATCGCCACCACGTCGCGGTGGAAATGCATGGTGCCCTTGGGCTTGCCTGTAGTGCCGGACGTGAAAGCGATCAGCGCCACGTCTTCGGCCGACGTGTTCGCGTTTTTGAATTCGATGGATTGCTTTCCG
>JANNXB010000535.1:0-5382 GCA_031409355.1 Betaproteobacteria bacterium
CTCGGCCTGCGCAATTTCTATGTCCTGACCCGCTACAACCGCAGCGTGCTCTACGCTTCGGCTGTCTACGATCTTGCCCAGGAAATAAAGAGCAAGCGCTAGGAAGGCGGAAGGTACCTGGCAGGATCGACCGGCTTGCCGGACTTGCGGATCTCGAAGTGCAGCTTGGGCGTGTCCGCGTCTGTATCGCCCAGCTCGGCGATGCGCTGGCCGCGCGTCACGTTCTGGCCTTCCTTCACCAGGATCTCGCGGTTGTGCGCGTAGACGCTGTTGAAATTGTTGTCGTGCTTGATCACGATCAGCTTGCCGTAGCCGCGGATCCCGGTGCCGGTGTACATGACGCGGCCGGCGGCGGCGGCGAGCACCGGGTCGCCCGGCTTGCCGGCGATGTCCAGGCCCTTGTTGTTCGGTTCGGAGAACGCCTGCAGCACCTTGCCGCGCGCCGGCCAGGCGAATTCGATCGCGTCCGGATCGCGCTCGACCGTAGATGCCACGGCAGCCGCCGGCTTCGCGGGTTCGGGTCTGGCTTCGGGTTTCGTCTCGCCCCGGGAGAGCGACGCCAGGTTCTGCTCCGAATACGGCAGGCGCTGCGCCCTGGGCGAAGTCTTCATGGCGCCCTCGGCCGCGGGTTGCGCCGGCTGCGCGGTACCCGGAGCGGCCGATAGCGGCCGCGACTCGATGTCCCGGGAGGGGCGCGTGCTTCCGACCTGCGCCGCCGGACGCTCTTCGCTGGCGGGCAGGCGCAATTCCTGGCCGACGCGGATCTTCGAAGGATCGTCGAGCTTGTTTGCCTGCGCGAGCTCGCGGTAGTCAGCGCCGTGCTCCAGGGCGATGGAGTACAGCGTGTCGCCTCGCTTGACGACGTAAGTGCGCGGTCCGCTGCCCGGCGCCGGCGCGGGCTGCAGCACCGGCAGCCGCGGCTGCGCGGTGGGTGCGGCGCGGCGGTCGTCCACCGGCGCAGGGCGTTGCGACGCGCAACCCCCTGCGAGGAGGAGAACGCCGAGAATCGCGGCAAAGACAACGGGGCGCATCAGACCTTTCCGGCCAGGAGCGGGACGAAGCGCACGGGATCGAGCGCGGTCTCGGTATAGCCGCGCGCACCGCGCTCGACCAGGACCAGCCGCTGAACGTCCGCTCCAGCTTCGCGCAACGGCAGGATCATTCTGCCACCTGGCGCCAGCTGCCGTAAGAGGGCCTGCGGCAGCGCGGGGGCCGCAGCGGCGAGGATGATGGAATCGAAGGGCGCGGCCTTCTCCAGCCCGGCGGCGCCGTCGCCGTGCGCCAGGCGCAGATTCTTCAGGCGCAGCTCGCGCAGGTTGGCGCGCGCCCGTTCCAGCAGCTCGCGGATGCGCTCGATGGAATAAACATCGGCGGCGATGCTCGCCAGAACCGCCGCCTGGTAGCCGCAGCCGGTGCCGACTTCCAGCACCTTGCCGAGTTCCCTGCCCCCAACACCCGCTTGCGGGTGTCCTTGACGCAGGCATTCGATCATCCGAGCCACCACGTAAGGCTGGGAGATGGTCTGGCCGAAGCCGATCGGCAGCGCCGTGTCCTCGTAGGCGCGGCTGGCGAGCGCTTCCTCGACGAACAGGTGGCGCGGCACGCTCGCCATCGCCTCCAGCACGCGGGCATCGGTGATGCCCTGCTCGCGCAGCCTTTCTATCATTCGGGCGCGGGTACGCTGCGAGGTCATGCCGATGCCGGCGACGTTCCGTCCCGGGCGCGGCGCGTTCACGCTGCGGTTCACCGCCGAAGCCATTCTTTGACCAGCGGCAACTGCGCCGGGAACGTGAGGTCGACCTGCAACGGCGTCACCGAGACGCGGCCCGAGGCGACCGCGTGGAAGTCCGTGCCGGGGCCTGCATCCTGCGCTTCTCCCGCGGCGCCGATCCAGAATGCCTCGCCGCGCGGCGTATCCATCTTCACCACCGCCTCGGCCCTGTGGCGGCGGCCCAGGCGCGTCACCTCGAGCGCGCCAAGCTGGTCCGGGGCGATGTCGGGCACATTGACGTTCAGCAGCACCGGCTGGCCAAAAGGGGCGCGGCCGAAGCGCTCGACCAGCTGCGCCGCGACGGCCGCGGCGGTGTCGAAGTGCCGGCCCGCCTTGCCGGCAAGAGACATGGCGATCGAGGGCAGGCCGAACAGAAAGCCCTCCGTGGCCGCGGCCACTGTGCCGGAATAGATCGTGTCGTCGCCCATGTTGGCGCCGAAGTTGATGCCCGAGACCACGATGTCGGGCGGCGCATCGAGCAGGCCGGTGAGCGCGAGGTGCACGCAGTCGGTCGGCGTGCCGTTGACGTAGCGGAAACCGTTGGCGGCGGCGCGCACCGTGAGCGGCCGGTCGAGCGTGAGCGAGTTGGACGCGCCGGAGCGGTCGCGCTCGGGCGCGACCACCATGACTTCGCCAAGCGCCGCGAGCCGCTGGGCGAGGATCGCGATGCCAGGGGAAAAATAACCGTCGTCATTCGAAACAAGGATGCGCATCGCCGGGACGGATTCTATATGACCGCTAGAATCGAACGATGACTTCCCCGGGTTCCGTTCCTGCCTCCTGCGTTCCTTCCTCCGAGCCTGAGTCGGCCTACGCCTGGCTGCGGCTGTGTACCTCCCTCGCGATCATGACGATCAGCGGCGTCGGCATGTACGCAGCGGCGGTCGCGCTGCCGGTAATCCAGGCCGAGTTCGGGGTCAGCCGCTCGGACGCTTCTTTCCCTTACACGGTGACCATGATCGGATTCGGCCTGGGCGGCATCCTGATGGGGCGCCTGGCCGACCGCTTCGGCGTCATGGTGCCGGTGCTGATCGGCGCCGTCAGCCTGGGCGTCGGCTTCGTGGCGGCCGCCAACGCGGGCAGCATCTGGACGTTTTCGCTGATCCTGGGCGTGCTGGTCGGCTTGATGGGCACCGCCGCCGGCTTCGCGCCGCTGGTCGCCGACACCTCGCTCTGGTTCGACCGCCGCCGCGGCATTGCCGTCGCGATCTGCGCGAGCGGCAACTACCTCGGCGGCGCCCTCTGGCCGCCGGTGCTGCAGTACTTCTTCGACACCGGCGGCTGGCGCCAGACTTTCATCGGCGTGGGCATCTTCATCACCGCCACCATGGTGCCGCTCGCGTTCGTGCTGCGCCGCCGCCCGCCGGCGCTCGGCGCGGGCGCGGCCGCCAACCCGCAGGCGAAGGACATCCGCCTCTCGCGCCGCGTTCTCCTGCCGCTGCTGTGCGTGGCGGGCGTGGCCTGCTGCGTGGCCATGTCCATGCCGCAGGTCCATATCGTCGCCTACTGCGCGGACCTCGGCTTCGGCGCGGCGCGCGGTGCGGAGATGCTCTCGCTAATGCTCGCCACGGGGATCGTCAGCCGCCTGCTCTCGGGCTGGATCTGCGACCGCATCGGCGGCCTGCGCACTCTGCTGCTGGGCTCCGGGCTGCAGGGGGTCGCGCTGCTGCTGTTTCTGCCGTTCGACGGCCTGGCCTCGCTTTACATCGTGTCGGCGATGTTCGGCCTCTTCCAGGGCGGCATCGTCCCCGCCTACGCCATCATCGTGCGGGAGTATTTCCCGGCTTCGGAGGCCGGCGCCAAGGTGGGAATCGTGATCATGTGCACGCTGCTGGGCATGGCGCTCGGCGGCTGGATGTCGGGCGCGGTGTTCGACCTGACCGGGTCGTACCGCGCCGCGTTCATGAATGGCATCGCCTGGAACGCGCTAAACCTGACGATCGCGTTCTTCCTGCTGCGCCGCTCGCTGCGCGGCTACGAACCTGCGAGAGCGTAACCGTACGCGAGGTTGGTTCGCTCCCCGCCGTGCTTGTCGTACAGATTCTTCCAGTACGCGACCTTGTCATCGGCCAGCGCGGCGCGTTTCGCCGCTGAAAGTCCGTACAGCCGGGCGTTGTTCTCGCCCAGGATCGCACGCTTGACCGGGCCATCGGCGGCGCCGAGCGGCGCGAAGCCGTAGGTCTTGCGCATCTCTTCCGGTATTTCCAGGCGGCGCAGCGCCTCGATCTGCCACTGCGGCGAGCCGGTCCATATCGCATCGGTGCCCCACACCACTTGGTCGGCGCCCAGGCCCTTCACCAGCGTCCCCATCATGAAGGCGCAGACGCGCGGATCGGCCATGGTGCTCTGCGCGAAGATCTGTCCAAGGTCGGCGTAGACGTTCGTCACGCCGAACTTCCCGGCGATCTCTGCAAGATCATTCACCCATTCCACCCTGCCGGTGCGCTGCACCTGCTCCCAGGCCTGCTCGGCGCTGTTTGGCCCGCCGCCCCAACGGTAGGCGGAGTGATAGATGACGAAGTTGAGCTGCGGCCAGTCCTTCGCCGCCTTGCCGACATCGCCGACGTGGCAATAGCCGACCAGGTGCGGAAACTGCTTCTCCACCGAGGGCGGGAACAGACCCTTGTGGATGCAGACGTTCTTCAGGCCCGGCCGCTCGGGATACTTCTGCATCGCCTTCGCCAGGCGCTCATAGAACGGGTACATCACCTTCTCGTCGTCGAGGCGGAACGGGAACCTGGAGAGGTGCTTGTTGGTGTTGTCGCCGATGGTGTAGCCCTTCCAGGAATCGGGCTTTAGCGTTTCGTTTTCCTGGTCGACCTTGTCCAGCCACCCTGCCCAGCCGGGGGTGAAGATGGCGTGCGAGAACATGCGCTGGGTACCGGACTCCTTGTTCACGCGTTCGCGCGCCTCGTGTTTCATGCGATTGGTGAGGAAGGAATCGCGCTCGTCCACCGAGTAGGAGCCGCTGATGCAGGCAAGTTTGGTGTCGCTGTCGAGGAAGATTTCCTTGAAGTAGTTGGCGAACTTCAGGTCCTCGATGGTCTGCGGCTTGCCGGCGAGGCCCGGGTTCCAGCCGGCCTTGCCTACCGCCTCGCGCGAGCGCACGAAGCCTTCCAGCCGCGTGTCGTCGCGCAGGAAGTGCGTGTGCATGTCCATGACGAACTGCCCCTTCAGGCCGTCGGCCCGGGCCTGTGCCAGCTCCGGTAATTTTTCTTCATTTCTCAATACGTGATAAATGGGCGCCGAGCCTTTTGCATAGACCTCGTTCATCGCCACGAAGGCGGCGGCCATGCCGCCCGCGGTCTTGAAGAAGGCGCGGCGGGAGAGGCCCTGCCGCTTTGCCAGCTCGGCGCCGAGGCGCTTCACGCGCGCTTCGAATTCGCGCTGCCGGGCGCTCTGCGGCGCGGGCGCGAACTCGTCGCTGGACACCGACTGCACCGGAATCGGCGACCGGAACAATGTCTCGGCGCCGGAGAGTTTTTCAAGCTCCTCGGGGGTCAGCAGGCCCTTGGTTGGTTTTCTCCTTGGAATCCATCGTATTCCTGCCGCTGGCGCAGGTAAACTGGGCATTGCAACATGGCGTCGACGAAGAAAAGCAGGCTCTCCGC
>JANNXB010000536.1:0-8488 GCA_031409355.1 Betaproteobacteria bacterium
GAGCGCACCGAGTCGAGCTGGGCGGCGATGCCGTTCAGGGCGCGCTCATCCAGCGCCTGGCCGTTGTCGTCGACGATGTTGCCACCCAGCACCGAAGCGAGCTGGTGCGCCAGGCGCGCCATGCTCTCGAACGAGCGCCGCGTATCCGGGGCGCGCGTCACGTCGAGCGACAGTGAAAGGGCCTGCGGCATGGCATCGCGCATCGTCGCTGCCGAGAATGCGGCGCCATCGCGTGGCGCCAGCGCATAGAGCAACCTCTGCTCGTCGTCACGCAACACGAACCTGCCCTCGGCTTCCAGCGCGAGGCCGCCGGCTTCCGCTGTGGCGCGAATCTTCGTGCCCGGGAATGGCCCGCCGGTCAAGTGCACCACCACCTGGATGTCCGATTCAGCGCAGAACTCGTCGAGCGCGCGCGCGGCTTCCACGGCGGCCCGCATTTCGGGCGCCGCAACGGTGGCGCCGGCGGACGCGGCCAGCGTCTCCACCGCCGACCGGAATTCGATCAGGTCCGCTTCGCCGATGGCGCCGTCGCGCGACACCAGCTGCAGCGCCGCGCGCCACGAACGCTCGTCGGCCGAGCCGGCCAGGAGCGCCCTATGCGCGTGGCGACGCTCGATCGCGACCCATTGCTCGCGCAACGCTCCGTGCGCCACGCCGTGTTCGGCGGTGAACTCGATGATGTAATCGATGGCCGGATCGGGCTGTGCCGATTGATCCGCGGGCGCTGCGCGGGGCGTGTGCCGCGGCGCCTCCTGCGGGCTTCCCGCCATGCCATCCGAAGCCGAATCTGAACCCGAATTCGCGCCGCGTGGCACGAGGGGCTGGCCGATCAGGGCATCCCCGAGCAGTACATCTTCATGACCGGAGCGGAAGCTGCGCTCGGCGTCGCGCCTGGCGCGTCCTTCCTGGACGCGGTTGTAGACCAGCACGCCGGCCACCACCACCGCGCCGATCGCCAGCAGGCCGATCTGCAGTTCGCTCATGGCCGGGTCATCCGTCGCGACAGGCCGCCCAGACGAAGCTCAGGCGGCGAGTTCCTCCCGTATGCGCAGCGCCTCTTCGATGTCCACCGCGACCACCCTGGAGACGCCGGATTCGGGCATCGTCACCCCGATCAGCTGCGTCGCCATCTCCATGGTGATCTTGTTGTGGCTGATGAAGAGGAACTGCGTTTGCACCGACATCTTGCGCACCAGGTCGCAGAAGCGCGTGGTGTTGCTGTCGTCCAGCGGCGCGTCCACCTCGTCGAGCAGGCAGAAGGGCGCGGGGTTGAGCTGGAACAGCGAGAACACGAGCGATATGGCCGTCAGCGCCTTCTCCCCGCCGGAGAGCAGGTGGATGCTGCTGTTGCGCTTGCCGGGTGGATGCGCCATCACCTGCACGCCCGCGTCGAGGATTTCCTCGCCGGTCATGACCAGTTTCGCCTCGCCTCCGCCGAACAGCACCGGAAACAGCGAGCCGAAATGGCGGTTCACGCTGTCGAAGGTCTGCCGCAGCATCTCCCGCGTTTCGCGGTCGATGCGCCGGATCGCGTCCTCCAGCGTCGCGACGGCTTCCTCGAGATCCGCCGATTGCGCGTCGAGGTACCCCTTGCGCTCGCGGCCGACCGCCAATTCCTCCAGCGCCGCCAGGTTCACCGCGCCCAGCTCGTTGACAGCCTGGGTGAGGCGCGTGATTTCGCCCTGCAGCGCGGAGGGCCGCGGTGCGCCCTCGGACTCCGCGACGAGGCGGGCCTCGTCGGCGCTGGCGTCATGCAGCTGCATCTCGTACTGGTCGTGGTTGATCTGCGCCGCCTGCTCCTTCAGGCGCAGCTCGTTGATGCGCTCGCGCAGCGGCGCGACCGCGCTCTCGATCGCGAGCCGCTCCTCTTCCAGGCCGCGCAACGCGCTAGCCGCGGCCTCGACGGTCTCGCGCGCGGCGGCCATCGTCTTGTCGCAACTCATCCTCGACTCGGCAGCCGCATCCAGCGCGCTTCGAACCGCAGGGACCGGATCGACCGCGAGTTCCTCCGTCAGCCGCGCGACCTCGACCTCGGCATGACCGATCTGCTGGTCGATCATGCGCACGGATCCGTCGATCTCCGAGATCTTCGCGGAAATCTCGCGCTCACCGAACACCGCGTCGTGCGCCTCGCGCTCGGCCTGCTGGGTGTGGATGCGCTGCTCGGCGAGCGCCGTCTCGGCCGCGACATAGTCCGCGCGGACCACCTCGAGCTGCTGCTTGGCCGCGCGAATCTCGTCGACGATGCCGGCCGCGGCGCTGCGCGCCTCGCCCAGGCGAGCCGCATCGCGCGTGTCCTCCTCGCCGACGACGCGAATTTCCTCCCGGATCTGCGCCGTACGCTCGCGGTAACGCTCCAGCGCCTGGCCGAGCTTTAGCGCTTCGATCTGCGCGGCGTGCTTTTCCTGCTGCCTGGCGCCCACGGCGTCGCGCGCCAGTTCTAGCGCCAGCGTGTGTTCCGCCAGCCTGCCTTCGAGCCGTTTCGCCTCCGCCGAAGTGGCCGCAGCGCGCTGCGCCAGCCCGCCGCAGCGCTCCTCCAGGCTTTCGATCTCGCCCTGGCGCGCGAGGATCCCGGCATCAGCCGAATCCGGCGCGTGGAAGCTGAGCGTGTGGCGCGTGAACTGGTCGCCTGCGCGATTCACCAACAGGGTACCGGCGGGGATCGCGGCGCGTTGTTCCGCTGTCGGCGCGCCCTCGACGGCATAGACGCCTGCAAACCAGTCGGCGAGCGCGCCTGCAAGCCTGTCATCGATCGCGTGGACCTTGTCCCTGAGCGGCGTGTGCCCGGGAAGCGAGGCAGCCGCGGAGGCAGTACCGGGACCAAACAGGCTCGCCTTCACCGGCGGCCGGTCCGCGCCCAGCGAGCCGCTGTCGCCCAGCTCGTGCGCATGCAGGCGCTCGCGCAGCACCGATTCCACCGCTGTTTCCCAGCCGTGGTCGATGCGAATCTTCTGCCAGAAGCGTGGCTGCGCGGCAAGCTGGTGGCGCGCCAGCCATTCATGCAGCGGTGCTTCTCCCTCGGCCGCGGCCTGCACCTGCTTCAGCGTGGCAAGCTGCGCGTCGGCCGCGGTGTGAGCCCGGCCCGCCTCCGAATCGGCTTCCGCGGCGGCCGAGCTGGAGGCAGCCAGCGTTTCTGCTTCCGCCTGCAAGGCGTCCACGCCTGCCTGCGCGTCCGTCATCGACCGGTCGAGCTGGACAACTCGCTCGTTGGCGGCATTCATGCCCCCGGCATCCGGTTCGGCGAGCGACTGCAGCTCCGCCTCCAGCCGCTCGCGCCGCTGCGCCAGCGACTGCTGGTTGCCCTCGAGGTGCGCGGCCTTCTGCTGCTCGAGCAGCAGCCGGCTTTCCGCCTGCAGCAGCTTGCCGCGGGATTCGTTCAGCTGCTCCTGGCGCGCGCGGTAGGCGAGTTCGGACTCAGGAAGACGGACGTTCTCCCTCGCCAGCGCCGACTGCGCGTCGGCGACCCGCTGCTTCGCGCCGCCGGAACGGGCCGCCCACATGTGCAGGGCCTGGGTCAGCTGCGAGCGCTGCTCGCGCCAGGACGTGAGCTGCACGCGGCGCTCCGTGTGCTGGCTTTCGAGCCGATTGCGGCTTTCCTCGACATGCCGCAGTTCGGATTCGTGCTTCGCCACTTCGGCATTCGCCGCGTACACCGCGGCCTGCGCCGCGTTTAGTCCGTCGCCCGCCGCGAAATGCGCCACCCGCGCGGTCTCCATCCTGCTTTCCACCTCCCGCAGCTTTGCGGTGCCGGCCTCGATGTCGTTGGTGACGCTGGCGATCTCCTTCGCGTGCTTCTCCCGGTCGGCCGCCGCGTCCTTGCGCCTCAGGAACCACAGCAGATGCTGCTTTAGCTGCAAATCCTGCTGCAGTTCCTTGTAGCGGGAGGCGACTTTCGCCTGGCTGTCCAGCTTGTCGATCTGCGCGCCCAGTTCATCGCGGATGTCGGAGACGCGCGCGAGGTTCTCGCGGGTGTCGGCGAGCCGATGCTCGGTCTCCTTGCGCCGTTCCCGGTAGCGCGAGACCCCGGCGGCTTCCTCAAGGAATATCCGCAGCTCCTCGGGTTTCGCCTCGATCACGCGCGAGATCATGCCCTGTTCGATGATGGCGTAGGCGCGCGGCCCCAGGCCGGTGCCGAGGAACACGTCGGTGATGTCGCGCCGCCGGACGTGCGTGCCGTTGATGAAGTAGGAAGACTCTCCGTCCCGCTGCAGCACCCGCCGCACCGACAGCTCCGCGTACTGGGACCATTGCCCGGCGGCGCGGCCGAGCGAATTGTCGAAGATCAGCTCTACGCTGGCGCGCGCCAGCGGCTTGCGGTTGCCCGAGCCGTTGAAGATGACGTCCTGCATCGAATCGCCGCGCAGCGCCGAGGCGCGCGATTCGCCCAGCACCCAGCGCACCGCGTCGATGACGTTCGATTTGCCGCAGCCGTTCGGGCCGACAATGCCGACCAGCTGGCCGGGAACGTGGATCGAGGTGGGATCGACGAAGGACTTGAAACCCGACAGCTTGACTTGAGTAAGGCGCACTTACGATCGCTTCTGGTGGCGTTTTCGGATTTCGAAAATGATACCATTCGGTTGCGCACTTCCCGTCGTAATTTCCGAGCTTTTTGATGCCTTCACGCCCAAGCAAGCGTCTGCAATCGTTCGCCAATCCGTCGCCGGGGCGCGACTACAGGATTTGCATGGAGATTCCGGAATTCAGCTGCCTGTGCCCGATGACCGGGCAGCCGGATTTCGCCACCCTGTCGCTGGAGTACATCCCCGAGCGCAAGTGCGTCGAACTGAAGTCGCTAAAGCTGTACATCTGGTCCTTCCGGGATGAAGGCGCGTTCCATGAGGCGGTGACCAATCGCATCCTGGAGGACCTCGTGAAGGCGACGCAGCCCCGCTACATGCGGCTCACGGCGAAATTCAACGTGCGCGGCGGCATCTACACCTCGATCGTCGCGGAACACCGGAAACGAGGCTGGAAAGCGCGAGATTGAATCCACGTCTCGCCAGCCTCCAGACCTATCCCTTCGAAAGGCTGCGCGCGCTGCTTGAGGGCGTATCGCCCAATCCGGCGCTTCGGCCGGTCGACCTGTCGATCGGCGAGCCCAAGCATCCGACGCCTGCATTGGTAAAGGACGCGCTCGCCGGGGCCCTGGACGGCCTTTCGGTCTATCCGCGCGCCGCCGGCCTGCCGGAATTGCGCGAGGCGATGGCGGCCTGGGCCATGCGCCGCTATGCGCTGCCGGCGCTGGATCCTGCGACCCAGGTGCTGCCCGTGAACGGCACGCGCGAAGCCTTGTTCGCCTTCGCGCAGGCCATCATCAACCCATCCGGGGGAAAAGCGCGCGTCGTATCGCCCAATCCGTTCTACCAGATCTACGAAGGCGCCGCCCTGCTCGCCGGGGCGACCCCGGTGTTCCTGAACGATGGCATGCGCTTCGATCAGGTCGATTGGGAAGGAGTGCAGCTCGTCTATGCCTGCTCGCCCGGGAATCCGACCGGCAAAGTGATGTCACTCGACGCGTGGCAGGAGCTGTTCGCACTATCGGACCGGCATGGCTTCGCCATCGCCTCGGACGAGTGCTACTCCGAGATCTACTTCGAGGAAGGCAAGGCGCCCCTGGGCGCGCTGGACGCCGCCCAGCGGCTAGGCCGCAAGGACTTCGCCAGGCTCGTCATGTTCACCAGCCTCTCCAAGCGCTCGAACGCGCCTGGAATGCGTTCCGGCTTCGTCGCGGGCGACGCGGCCCTGCTAAAGCAGTTCCTTCTCTACCGCACCTATCACGGTTCCGCCATGAACATCGCCGTGCAGCGCGCCTCGATCGCCGCCTGGAACGACGAAGCGCATGTACGCGAGAACCGCCGCCTCTACGCCGCGAAATACGCCGCCGTCCTGCCCCTGATCCGGGAGCCGCTGAAAACAGAACGACCCGAGGGCGGCTTCTACCTGTGGATCCGGACGCCGATCGACGACGCCGAATTCGCCCGCCGATTGCAGCGTGACTATAATGTCCTGGTCGTGCCGGGCAGTTTCCTCGCGCGCGAGGCGCACGGGGAGAATCCCGGCAGGAACCACATCCGCATCGCGTTGGTGGCGCCCATCGAGGAATGCGTCGAAGCCATCGGGCGCCTGATGCAGTTTGCGAAAACACTATGAAAACAATAATCGAAGAAGCTTGGGAAAACCGCACCTCGCTGGTTCCCGCCAATGCGCCCAAGCCCCTGCGAGAGGCGATCGAGGAGGTCATCGCCGGTCTCGATTCCGGCAAGCTGCGCGTGGCGGAAAAGGCCGGCGGCGAATGGATCACGCACCAGTGGATCAAGAAAGCGGTGCTGCTGTCGTTCCGCCTCGAGGACAACCGCGTGATGGAGGGCGGCGCCACCCGCTACTTCGACAAGGTTCCCTCGAAGTTCGAGTCTTATGACGAAGAGAAATTCAAGAACGGCGGATTCCGCGTCGTCCCTCCGGCCATGGCTCGCCGCGGCGCGTACATCGCGAAGAACGCGATCCTGATGCCCTCCTACGTCAACATCGGCGCCTACGTGGACGAAGGCACGATGGTGGATACCTGGGCCACGGTTGGCTCCTGCGCGCAGATCGGCAAGAACGTGCACCTCTCGGGCGGCGTGGGCATCGGCGGCGTGCTGGAGCCGCTCCAGGCCAACCCGACCATCATCGAGGACAACTGCTTCATCGGCGCGCGCTCCGAAGTAGTCGAGGGCGTGATCGTGGAGGAGAACAGCGTGCTCTCGATGGGCGTGTTCATCGGCCAGAGCACCAAGATCTTTAACCGCGAGACCGGCGAAGTGCTCTACGGCCGCGTGCCGTCGGGCTCCGTGGTGGTGGCCGGGACGATGCCCTCCGGCGACCGCAGTTGCGCCCTGTATTGCGCGGTGATCGTGAAGCGGGTGGATGCCAAGACACGCGCCAAGACCAGCCTGAACGAACTCCTGCGCGGGGATTAGGGTCTAAACTAGGCACTCGTAAGGAGAGAACGCATATGTCCGCGATGAAGCGCCTGTTCCAGCTCATGTCCGACAAGAAGGCGTCGGACATCTTCCTGTCCGTCGGTTCGCCGATCAACATCAAGATCAACGGCAACGCTGTGCCGGTCAACCAGACCGTTCTGAACGCCGAAGCGGTCAAGACGCTGCTCTACGAGGTGCTGAACGAAAAGCAGATCAAGGAATACGAAGAGGAAATGGAGCTGAACACCGCGTTCGCGCTGGAAGGCGTCGGCGCGTTCCGCATCAGCGCCTTCCGCCAGAAGGGCTCGCCCGCCGTGGTGGTGCGCTTCATCCCGGGCAGCGTGCCGGCCTTCGACACCCTCGGCCTGCCGGATGCGCTGAAGGACATCATCATGCAGAAGCGCGGCCTGATCCTGATGGTCGGCGCGACCGGATCGGGCAAGTCCACCTCGCTCTCGGCGATGCTCGACCTGCGCAACGCGCAGAAGGCCGGCCACATCCTGACCCTGGAAGACCCGGTCGAATTCATCTTCACCAACAAGAAATCCATCGTCAACCAGCGCGAGGTCGGCACCGACACCAAGAGCTTCGAAGTGGCGCTGAAGAACGCGCTGCGGCAGGCGCCCGATTGCATCCTGATCGGCGAGATCCGCGACAAGCAGACCATGGGCATGGCGCTGGCCTACGCACAGTCGGGCCACCTTGCGCTCGCCACGCTGCACGCCAATAACAGCTACCACGCGATGAACCGGATCATCAGCTTCTATCCGCTGGAGAACCGGCCGACCCTGCTGCTCGACCTGTCGGCGGCGCTGCAGGCCATCATTTCCCAGCGCCTGGTGCGCACCAAGGCCGGTTCGCGCCGGGCGGCGGTGGAAATCCTGCTGAACACGCGCCACATCGCGGAGCTGATCGAAAAGGGCGACATCAACGAAATCAAGGACGCCATGGAAAAGAGCATGTCGCCCGGTTCGCAGACCTTCGAACAGTCGCTGTTCACCCTCTTCATGGACGGCTCGATCACGCAGGAAGAGTGCATGACGAACGCGGATTCGCCCACCAACATGCTCTGGCTGATCAACCAGGCGACCGCCGGCGATATCTCGAGCGGTCCCACCAGTACGCCCGCCACTGGCGACAAGAAGGACGAGAAAAAGGAAGCCGTACTCTCGACCACCGCGCCGAGCACTTCCTTCAGCGACTTCAAGATTGACGCCAGCGCTTGAACTAGCGCAGGAGCTGATCCGCCGCCGCTCGGTCACGCCCGAGGACGGCGGCTGCCAGGACCTGATCGCTGCCCGCCTGTCGGCCGCCGGCTTCAAGTGCGAACCGATGCGCTTCGGCGAGGTGAGCAATCTCTGGGCGCGGCGCGGCAGCGGCCGGCCCCTGCTCTGCTTCGCCGGGCACACCGACGTCGTCCCGACGGGACCGCTCTCCGAATGGCACTCCGACCCGTTCGTGCCGACGATACGAGACGGCAAACTCTACGGCCGGGGCGCGGCGGACATGAAATCGTCGATTGC
>JANNXB010000537.1:0-1935 GCA_031409355.1 Betaproteobacteria bacterium
CCCGACTACTACGACCACGTGCACAATGATTACGTGCAGTTCCTCACCGATACCGGCGTCATCGGCGCAACGCTGTTCGGGTTGCTGGTGCTCGCTTCGTTCGTGAGCGCCATCCTGGCGCAGGCGCGCCGCCGCGACCCCTTTTTTCGAGGCATTGCTTTCGGCGCGGTGATGGGCGTCATCGCCATCGGCATCCACAGCACGGTGGATTTCAACCTGCAGATTCCCGCCAACGCCTTTATTTTCATGATCCTGCTGGCGTTGGGGTGGATATCACTGCACCTCAATCGGGCGCCGGAGCGCCGCTGATCCAGCGCTGCAGGCGCACGTGCCGGGCCGCCGTCGCGGCCAGCGCGGGGTCGCCCGCATGCAGCGCCCAGGCGCCCGCCGTATAGCGTAGTGCCAGATCACGCAGCCGCATCGCGTAATAGAGCGGCAGGCGCGGAGACTCCGCCGGAATGCCGTAGAGCAGGGCGAGTTCTGCGTGGGGCACGAAAACTCGCCGCCAGAGCAGTGCGGCTTTCTCGCGCAGGCGCGCGCTGCCGGCGAGCGCGAGAAGATTCGGCGCCGTGACAAGCCCCTCGGGCAGCTCGGTCGCGGCGAGCAACTGCGCGAGAGCGTCGGCCAGCATCGCGGGATCGAGCGCATCGCCGCCGAGCGCCGCAAGCACCGGTGCCGGTACCGGCACGCCGAGGTGGTCGCGCGCAAGGCGCAACGCGGCGGCCACGCCGCGCTCCCAGTGGTGGCGCGAACCGTGCATCGCGACCGCTGTCCAGTCCAGCGCCGGGTGCCGTCGCACGATCTCGGCGATGTCGCATAACGCCCGCAGGCTGAAGGAAAAGTTGTGGTTGCAGGCGAGGTGCGCACAGACATGCAGCAGCAGGAACTCGGGCGACATCACCTGCGCATCCGCGTCGCCCAGCCGCGCGGGGCGCGCGCTGCGCCAGACATCCGGCAGCGGATCGGTCGACTCACCATGGTGCTCATCCAGCATCCAGTGCACTTCGAGCCATACGTCGTGCCTGGCATGCGCAAGCCCGAGGTTGCACTTGGTGTCGAGCATCTCTTGCGCCGCTGATCCAAGATCTTCGTCGTGACCGTAGTCGAGGCCGCGCAGCACCGCGATGCAGTCCACCACCCGCTCGCGCGGCACGAGGATGTCGAGATCCGACATCGGACGCAGGCTGATGTCGCGGTAGACGAGTTCGGCCAGATGCAGGCCTTTTAGCGCGATCAGCGGGATGCCCGCTTTGTTGAGCGCACGAGCGATGCGCTGGAACTCGCCATAGTTGCGCAGGTTTACAAGACCGGTCGCGCGGCGCTCCTCTTCGAGCTGGCGGGCGAGCGGGGCCGGAACGGACGCGAACGCGCCTTCGGCCTGTAACCGGTGGTGTAGGAGTGGTGCTACTCCCTGCCGTAGCGCGAGCGCGACGACAGCGCCCCAATCAGCCGCGGCGACGTTCCCCTGGCGCAGCGCCTCGAGCAGCATCTTGCCAGTGTAAGAAGGCGCTTTGTCGTGGGTGGCCATGCTATCGGGGTAGTAATATAGTCTTTTACGGAAACCATTCTTCCCATGGCCGTCGCCGAATCCCGCGAACTCCCATCTCTTCAATTTCGTGTCCGCGTGCCCGAGCAGGTGTTGATGCGGCAAGTGGGCGAGGAGATGGTGATGCTGAACCTCGCGCGCGAAAACTACTACGCGCTGGATCCCGTGGGCATGCGGCTGATGCAGATCGCGGAGCCCGGCGCGACGCTGGCGCAGATTGCGGAGCGGCTGCTGGAGGAGTTCGACGCAGCGCGCGAACTCATCGAAGGTGACGTGCGGCGCATCGCGGCCGAATTGATCGCTGCGGGTTTGTTGGAGCCGGCGGCGCCGCTGCCGTAGTTCCTTTGTACTGTTACTGGTTCTTTCTGATCAGATCCTGGGCGACGCGC
>JANNXB010000538.1:0-17731 GCA_031409355.1 Betaproteobacteria bacterium
CGTCGAAGTCGATCGATGTCGCCGAGTTCCCGCTCAAGTGGGTCGGCATCGGCGTCGTGATCTCGACGATCGCGCTGCTCGCGATCCAGTCAGCGTTCTTCGACGTGCCGCTGTGGACCACGGTGATCACCACCGTGATCCAGCAGCTGCTCACCAAGGTGCAGCCGTTCCAGATCGACGAAGAGACCAAGCAGACCGTGGCCGGGCGCATGATCCGGGACCAGGTGCTGAAGGCGAATACCTCGATCTACCAGGCGGCGCAGAGCCAGCCGCAGTACGCGGGAATGGGGACGACGCTCGTCGTGTGCCTGTTCTACGACAACAAGATGACTGTCGGGCATCTCGGCGACTCGCGCCTGTACATGCTGCGCGAGGGAAAATTTTCCCAGGTGACGCGCGACCATTCGCTGCTGCAGGAGCAGATCGACAGCGGCATCATCACCGCGGAGCAGGCGAAGCACGCCCAGCACAAGAACCTGGTGACCAAGGCGCTCGGCATCGACCCCTCGGTGGAGCCCGAAGTCAAGGAATACGCCACCAAGCCGGGCGATGTTTATCTGCTTTGTTCCGATGGCCTGTGCGACATGGTGGAAGACGAAGACGTGGGAATGACGCTGCAGGCTCTGGGAGGCAACCTGAAGCTCGCCGCCCAGCAGCTGGTGCAGATGGCCAACGACAACGGGGGCAAAGACAACGTATCGGTTATACTCGTGCGCGTCCTGCGGGATTACCCCGCTCCACGCGGCGTGATGGGCAAAGTTTTTGCCTGGTTAAAATAACGTCAGGGACCGGCGATGGCGAAACTGATACTCAGCATGGATGGCCTGGTGCTCAAGGAGATCCCACTCTCCAAGGAGCGCACCACGATCGGCCGCAAGGCGCACAACGACATCCAGATCGACAATCTGGCGGTCAGCGGCGAGCACGCGGTCATCGTCACGATCCTGAACGATTCGTTCATGGAAGTCGTCGGCAGCACCAACGGCACCCTGGTCAACGGCAATCCGGTCAAGAAGCACTTCCTGCAGAACAACGACGTCATCGAGCTTGGCAAGTACAAGCTGAAATTCATCCAGGAAGCGGGTGCCCAGCCGGCCGCCGCCGCCGCGGATTTCGAGAAAACGATGGTGTTGCGCCCGTCGGCAATGAAGGCCGCCGCCGAGCAGGCCAAGGCCGGGGGCGCCACGGGCGCAGCGGCTGCCCAGGCCGCGCGCCAGGCCGCCCTGCAGGCCGTCGGTGCAGCTGCCCAGGCCGCCGGCATTTCCGAGAAGCCGGCGGCTCCTGCCGCCGCCCCGGCGACGCATGCGCCGGCCGCTGCTCCCTCTGCCGCTCCAGCCGCGCCGAAACCGGCACAGCCGCTGGGTGCCATACAGCTTCTTTCGGGCGGCAACGCCGGCAAGGAACTGGAGCTGACCAAGCCCCTGACGACCCTCGGCAAGCGGGGCGTGCAGGTCGCGGTGCTGACCCGGCGCCCGCAGGGATACTTCATCACGCACGTCGAAGGCGCACAGCGCCCGACCGTGAACGGCCAGCCAATCGGCTCCGCGCCTCATGCGCTGAAGGATCACGACCTGGTCGAGATCGCCGGCATCAAGATGGAGTTTTTCCTCAAGAGCTGATGGTTGCGGCGGGTCCCCCGGCCCGGCCCGACCGCCGGAGGATTCGGTGAAGCAGCACCTGGTTCGGATTGTGCTCGGTCTGGTGATCGTGGTTTTTTTCATCGGACATGCGGCTCGGATCTACGAAGTCGGGTTCATCCATCAACTCGACAACATCATCTATGACGCGCGGCTGAAACTCACGATGCCCGGCAAGGGCGATGCGCGCATCGTCATACTGGACATCGACGAGAAAAGCCTCGGTGAAATCGGGCGCTGGCCCTGGAGCCGCAACGTGATGGCGCGGCTGATGGACAAGCTGTTCGACCAATACGGCGTCGCGATGGTCGGCTTCGACGTAGTCTGGGCCGAACGCGATACCAGTTCCGGCATGGACCTGCTCGACACGCTGGCAAAGGGGGAACTGAAGGAAGCGGGCGGCTTTCAGTCGGCGTACCAGCAGTTGCGCGGCAAGCTCGACTTCGACGGCATGTTTGCCGCCAGCATCAAGGACCGGCCGGTGGTGCTCGGCTACTACTTCAACGGCGACGAGAAGTCGGTCAAGGTAAACGCGATTCCGGCCCCGGTCCTTCCCAAGGGTACCTTTACCGGACGCAATATCGCGTTCGCGCGCTGGAACGGCCATACCGGCAACCTGCCGATCTACCTGAAGAACGCCGCAGCGGCGGGGCATTTCAATCCCCGCGTGGATGACGATGGCGTTTCCCGGCGCGTGCCGATCATCCTAGAGTACGAGGGCGAGTACTACGAGCCGCTTTCGCTCGCGATGCTGCGCACGCTGGTCAAGATCGAACGGGGCGCGTTTCCCGCGATCGAGCCGATGTACCCGCCCGAGCAGATGCTCACGAAAAAGTACGGCGGCATGGAGTGGGTCAAGGTCGGCCCGTTCACCATTCCCGTGGACAGCGAGGCAACTGCGCTGATTCCGTACCACGGCCCGAAGGCCACGTTTTCGTACGTTTCGATCGCCGACATCCTTGGCGACCGGATCAAACCTGAGCAGCTGAAAGGGAAAATCGCGCTCGTGGGAACGACCGCGCCGGGCCTGCAGGATCTGCGCTCCACGCCGGTGGACAGCGTCTATCCGGGAGTGGAAATACACGCCAACATGATCGCCGGCATGCTTTCGCACAATCTGAAGCAGAAACCGGCGTACATGCTGGGTGCGGAGGTGCTGCTGCTGCTCTTTGGCGGTGTCGCGCTTTCGTTCCTGATTCCGATGTTCTCCGCGCTGTGGGCAACCGTGGCCGCGGCGGCCGGCGTGCTGCTTATCACCGGCTTTAATTTCCTGATCTGGTCAAAGGCGGACATGGTCCTGCCGCTGGCGGCGTCGATCCTCATGACCGCGTTCGTCTACACGATGAACATGGCTTACGGGTATTTCGTGGAGTCGCGTTCCAAGCGCCAGTTCACGGAGCTGTTCGGCCAGTACGTGCCGCCAGAACTGGTGGACAAGATGGCCTCGGACCCCCAGAAGTACACCATGGAGCCGAAGGCGGCCGAGCTGACGATCCTGTTTTCGGACGTTCGAGGCTTCACCAGCATCTCGGAGGCGCTAAAGCCGGAAGAACTGCGCGAGTACATCAACGAGTACCTGACCGACATGAGCGGCATCATCCGCTCGAAATACAACGGCACGCTCGACAAATATATCGGCGACGCGATCATGGCATTCTGGGGCGCCCCGGTGGAGGATCCGCAGCATGCGCGCAACGGTCTGCTCGCCGGCATGGAGATGCAGAAGGAGTGCGAAGTGCTGAACGCGAAGTTCGTCGCGCGCGGCTGGCCGGTGCTAAAGATCGGCGTGGGACTGAACTCGGGCAATGTCCGTGTGGGCGACATGGGTTCGCAGGTGCGGCGCGCCTATACCGTGATGGGCGACGCAGTGAACGTGGCTTCGCGGCTCGAGGGGCGCACCAAGTACTACGGCGTGGGCATACTGGTGGGCGAGTCGACGCGCAAGGCGGTCAAAGACGTGATCTTCAAGGAAGTCGACCGCATCAAGGTGAAGGGCAAGGATGAGGCAATCAATATCTACGAACCGGTGGCGCTGGAGTCCGAAGCGGGCAAGGGATTGCTCGAAGAGCTAAAGCTCTGGAATCAGACATTGCGCGACTACCGTGCGCAGCAATGGGACCGCGTCGAGGTCAACATCATGAACCTGCAGAGGATGTATCCGGGTCGCGGGTTGTACGCGCTCTATGCGGACAGGGTGGCGGGGTTCCGCCGCTCACCGCCGCCCGCGGGTTGGGACGGCGTCACCGCGTTCGACGAGAAATAGGGCGCGCGGCCGATGCGTCTGCGCGTGCTCGGCTGCTCGGGAGGCATCGGCGGGCGCCATCTGCGGACGACATCGTTCCTCGTCGACAACGATGTGCTGATCGATGCGGGCTCCGGCGTTGGCGACTTGTCGCTTGCCGAGCTCACCCGGATCGACCATGTATTCGTCACGCACTCGCATCTCGACCATGTCACCTCGATACCGTTCCTGGTGGACACCGTCGGCGGCATGCGCGAGCGGCCCCTCACCGTGCACGCGATCGCACCCACGATCGAGATCCTGAGGAATCACCTGTTCAATTGGGCCATCTGGCCGGACTTCACTGAAATTCCGACGGCGGCGGCGCCCTTCATGCGTTACGAGGAGGTAGACCTCGGCCGCACCGTAACCATCGCCGGCAGGAAGTTCACGCCGCTGCCGGCCGTGCACACCGTGCCCGCGGTCGGCTATCACCTCGACAGCGGCACTTCGAGCCTGGTATTTTCCGGTGATACCGGGCCGAATGACGAGCTCTGGGCGATCGTCAACCGCATCCCGAGCCTTAAGGTGCTGATCGTCGAGACCGCATTCTCCAACAAGGAGCGCCAGCTGGCGGAGGTGTCCAAGCACCTGTGCCCGTCGATGCTCGCGGAGGAGCTGGCCAAGCTCGATCTCGATCCCGAGGTCTGGATCACGCACCTCAAGCCCGGCGAAATCGAGCTGACCATGCAGGAGATCGAGGACGGCGCGCGCCGCCATCGGCCGCGCATGCTGCAAAACGGGCAGGTATTCGAGTTCTGACGGCGTGAGCACCCGGGCACGATTGCCGGCGCAACGCGCGGCACCTGAGCAGCTTTCTGCGCTGGCGCCGCTGGGCGCCATGTCCGCCGAGCGCCTGAGGGAGGTCGCGGATCTGGCGCTGGTCGAGCATGCGGCACGCGGCAGTGACCCCCTGGCCACACACAAGAGCGCGGCGCATTCGGTGTTCCTGTTGCGAGGCGAGATTCTGCTCATGTTCGAAGGCGGAGGCACGCTGGTGGTGGTCGGCGCGATGGGCGATGGCCGCCATCCGCTGAACCGGCGCGCGGCGAAGATCCTGCGCACCAGGGCGATCAGCGACGTGGAGCTGCTGATCGTGGAGGACGAGGCCCTGGATATCCTCGTCACTTTCGACCAGGTCGCTTCGGGCGATGCCGCCTCCGGCAGCGCCATGGCGGAAGCCGTGCGCAGCGGCGCCGACTTCGTTTCGGGCATATTTTCGCTGGCCAACCTGCGGCACGGCGTGTTCGCTGTGCTGCCCGCCGCGCGTCTCCAGGAAATGTTCGCGCGTTTCGAACGGGTCAGCGCGAAGCGCGGCGACGTGATCATCCGCGAAGGCGAGGAAGGCGATTACTACTACATCGTCGAAACCGGTCGCTGCCAGGTGGAGCGCACCGTTGGAGGCGTCAGCGTTGCGCTGGCCGAGTTGAAAAGCGGCGATGCCTTCGGCGAGGAAGCGCTCGCCTCCGAGGCACGGCGCAATGCGACCGTGAGCATGGCGACCGACGGCAGGCTGCTGCGCCTCGGGGCGCGGGATTTCCGCGCTATCCTCGGCGAGCCGCTGCTGCGGCGCGTCGGCTACGAGGAAGGCCTGCAGCGGGTGCAGGGCGGCGCGGCGTGGCTCGATGTGCGCTACCCGTCCGAATACCGTTGCGACCGCCTGCCTGGGGCCCTGAACGTGCCGCTGAACGAGGTGCGCAACAGTTTTTCGGCGCTTGATCCCGCGCGCGAGTACGTCGTGTATTGCCAGAGCGGCCGGCGCAGTTCCGCCGCCGCCTTCCTGTTCGCCCAGCGCGGCTTCAAGGTCAGCCTTCTGGCGGGCGGCCTGTGGGCGGCCGGGCGCGGCGGCCAAGGGGCCTAGGGCCGGAAAAGCTTGTTAAAAATCATGGGGGTGGGTGTAGAATGGCCTTCAACCCGGGGCTACGATAGCCTACCCCTGTACGGGAGAATCGAATGAGCGCGGTACTCAACCATCCGGCGGCAACCCAGACTGACGTCAACCTGCGTCTGGCGTTCCAGAAGCAGTTGCAGCTGGTCACGAACAAGATCCACGCCACCAGCAACATCGACGAGATCATGCTGGAGGTGAGTGCCGACGTCTGCCAGTTGTTCAATGCCGACCGGCTGACGATCTATTCGCTGGGCGAAGACAAGCAGTCCATTGTTTCCAAGGTCAAGACCGGCCTGAACTCGTTCAAGGACCTGAAGCTGCCGATCGCCGAACACTCGATCGCGGGCTATGTCGCGCTGTCGCGCAAGCTGGCCAACATCAAGGATGTCTACGACGAGGTGGAGCTGAAGGCGATCAACCCGAACCTGAGGTTCCTGCAGGAAGTCGACAAGCGCACCGGCTACCGCACCAAGCAGCAGCTGGTGGCGCCGATCGTCGAGCAGGGCGGTGCCGAGCTGATCGGCGTGATCCAGATCATCAACAACAAGGCGGGCGCGCCGTTCGGGCCGTTGACCGAAGAGGGCGTGAACGAGCTCGCGCAGACGCTGGCGATCGCGTTCAAGCAGCGCCTGAAGCCGCAGCTCGTCAAGACCAAGTACGACTATCTGATCTCGGATGCCATTCTGTCGGCGGGGGAATTCGAGCTTGCATCGCGCCAGGCGCGCAAGAAAGCGATCGACATCGAATCGGTGCTCACCGACGAGTTCCAGGTCAAGATTCCCGCGATCGGCGCGGCGCTGTCGAAGTTCTTCGGCGTGCCCTACGAGGCGTTCAAGCAGGACCGCGTGAAGCCGATGGATCTGCTGAAAAACCTGAAGCGCGAGTACGTCGAGGCGAATCAGTGGCTGCCGATCGATGAGGCGAAGGAAGGCCTGGTCGTGCTGTGCCTGGATCCGGAGCGCATCAAGAGCTCGCGCATCGCCTCGAACGTATTCCCCAAGTCCAAGCTCATCTACAGGGTCGCGACGCAGAAGGACTTCAAGGATACGGTCAACCACTTTTATGGCGCGGAAGCAGCCGACTCGGGCGATGTCGGTGACATGCTGGCGAGCCTCGGCGACGACGAGGCGGATGGCGCGGCGCTTGAAGGTTCGGCGAGCGATGATGTCTCCGCGGCCGCGGACAACGAGCTGGTGAAACTGGTCAACAAGGTCATCATCGACGCCTACAACCTGGGCGTCTCGGATATTCATATCGAGCCCTATCCGGGCAAGGCCAAGACCGAGATCCGCTTCCGCAAGGATGGCGACCTGCAGGCCTATATCGAGGTGCCCGCGAGCTACCGCTCCGCGCTCGTCGCGCGCCTGAAAATCATGTGCGACCTGGATATTTCCGAGAAGCGCAAACCCCAGGATGGCAAGATCAAGTTCAAGAAGTTCGGCCCGCTCGACATCGAACTGCGGGTCGCCACGATCCCGACCACGGGCGGCGTGGAAGACGTGGTGATGCGGATCCTCGCCGCCGGCGAGCCGATCCCGCTCGAAAAGATGGGGTTCACGGCGCACAACCTCGCGGAACTGCAGAAAGCGGTCGCCAAGCCCTACGGCCTGTTCTTCGTCTGCGGCCCGACCGGCTCGGGCAAGACCACCACGCTGCATTCGGTGCTCAAGTACCTGAACACGCCGGATACCAAGATCTGGACCGCGGAGGACCCGGTCGAAATCACGCAAAAGGGTCTGCGCCAGGTGCAGGTGAACAAGAAGGCGGGCCTGGATTTCGCGGTGGTGATGAAGGCGTTCCTGCGCGCGGATCCGGACATCATCATGGTCGGCGAGATGCGCGACAAGGAGACGACGGGTACCGGCATCGAAGCCTCGCTCACCGGCCACCTGGTATTCGCCACCCTGCACACCAACTCGGCGCCGGAGTCGATCATCCGCCTGCTCGACATGGGCATGGACCCGTTCAATTTTTCCGACGCGCTGCTCGGCATCCTGGCGCAGCGCCTTGCGAAGCGCTTGTGCGCCTGCAAGCAGCCGTATAACCCGGAAGGCTCGGAGATAAAGGCGTTCCTGCACGAGTACTGCGACGAGTTGCAGAACACCTCCACCTTCAAGAAGGACCCCAAGTCGGCGATGGAGAGCGTCTATCGCGAATGGGTGAAAACCTACGGCAACGACAAGGGCCAGCTGACCTTCTACAAACCGGTCGGCTGTGACAAATGCGGTGGCGGCGGCTACAAGGGCCGCTGCGGCCTGCATGAGCTGCTGATCGCCTCTGATCCGCTGAAGAAGCTGATTGCCGAGAGGTCACGCGTGTCGGACCTGATTGCGACAGCGCTGGAGGAGGGCATGCGCACCCTGAAACAGGACGGCATGGAGAAGTGCCTGATTGGCATGACCAGCATGAAGGAAGTGCGCTCGGTCTGTATCAAGTGACCGGGGCGCCCGGGCGCCCATGAGCGAAAAGTCGGGCGGCTCGTCCGTCGAAAGTACCCAGGGACTGCGCCTGCTGGCCGCGGCGGAGGCCGGAGAAGACCTCGGCCTGCGCCTCGAACAGCTAAACGCCATTGGCGCGTCGCTCTCGGCCGAGCGCGACATCAACCGCCTGCTCGAAAGCATCCTCACCGCCGCCAAGACGATCACGCGCGCCGACGGCGGCACCCTGTACCGCGTCACCGAGGAAAGGACGCTGCGCTTCGAGATCGTGCGCACGACCTCGCTCTCGTACTACCTTGGCGGGACCACCGGCACGCCGGTGCCGTTTTACCCGATCCACCTCATGGGCAAGGACGGCAAGCCGAATCACGGCATGGTCGCGGCCTATGCGGCGCTGACGGGAAAGACGGTCAACATCCCGGATGCGTACACCGCCGAGGGCTTCGACTTTTCGGGCACGCGCAATTTCGACAAGAAGACCGGGTACCGGTCCAAGTCGTTTCTGACCGTGCCGATGAAGAACCACGAGAACGAGATCATCGGCGTGTTGCAGCTCATCAACGCCGCTGACCCCAACAGCGGGGAGATTGTGCCGTTCTCGCCCTCGGACCAACGCCTTGCGGAGTCTCTCGCGTCGCAGGCCGCGGTGGCCTTGACCAACCGGATGCTGATCATCCAGCTGGAGGAACTGTTCGAATCATTCATCAATCTGATGAACACGGCGATCGACGAAAAGTCGCCGTATACCGGCGGCCATTGCCAGCGCGTGCCACAGCTGACCATGATGCTCGCCGAGGCCGTCAACGAAATGGGCGAGGGTCCGCTCGCGTCCTTCAGCATGAGCGACAAGGATCGCTACGAGCTGAAGATCGCCGGCCTGCTGCACGACTGCGGCAAGGTGACCACGCCGGTGCACGTGGTGGACAAGGCGACCAAGCTGGAAGCCATCTACGACCGCATCCATCTCGTCGATACGCGGTTCGAGGTCCTCAAGCGAGATGCCGAAGTCGAGTTGTTGAAGGAGAAGGCGCTGCTGGTGGCGCACGGCGCATTGCGCGCGGAGCACGATGCGGCTGATGCGCGCCATCGCGAACGCATCAGGCGCCTTGACGAGGACCGCGCATTCCTGCGCGCCTGCAACATCGGCGGCGAGGCGATGCGCGAATCCGACCAGGAGCGCGTCAGGGCGATCGCCAGGTACCGCTGGACCGACATTTCCGGCCATGAGGCGAACTTCCTGAGTGAAGACGAGCTGAAGAATCTGACCATCCGCGCCGGAACGCTCACGGGGGACGAGCGGCAGATCATCAACCACCACATCGTCGCCACGATCAAGATGCTGGAAGCGCTGCCCTGGCCCAAGCACCTTAAGAATGTCCCGGAATACGCCGGCGGCCACCACGAACGCATGGACGGCAAGGGCTATCCGAAGGGCCTCACGCGCGAGCAGATGTCGGTCCAGGCCCGCGTCATGGGCATCGCCGACATCTTCGAGGCGCTGACCGCGAAGGATCGCCCCTACAAGAAAGGCAAGACGCTGTCGGAGTCGCTGCAGATCCTCGGCAAGATGCGGCTCGGCGGCCACGTGGATCCGGACCTGTTCGATGTTTTCGTCCGCAAGAAGGTCTACCAGCGCTACGCCGAGCTGTTCCTGGACAAGGAGCAGATCGACGAGGTCGACGAGTCCAGGATCCCCGGCTATTCGCCCTGAATGGACCTGAATGTCGCGGCTCCGGTCAACAGCCTGGGGTACGGTGTCGTGGGACTCAACCTCATTCTCGGGCTCGAGCGGCTCGGCCATGCCGTCGCGCTCTGGCCCATCGGCGAGATCGAAGCGCCCGAGGAACATCACGTAGTACTACGGCGGACGCTGGACCGGCGGCAGGCCTACAATCCGCGGGCGCCTTCTCTAAGACTCTCGCAGCAGGTCGACCTCGCGCAGCATGTCGGCAAGGGACTGCACTGCGCCCTGCCTATTTTCGAGCTGGACCGCTTCGATCCGGTCGAGCACCACAACCTGTCCTCGCAGGACCGGCTCATCGTGCCATCGCGTTGGGCGATGCGGGTCCTTGTCGACAACGGGATCCCCGAGGAGCGGATCCGCGTCGCGCCGCTCGGTGTCGACCGGGAGATATTCCGCTTCGTCGATCGCGTCGAGCCGGGACCAACGGTGTTCCTGAACGTCGGCAAGTGGGAAGTGCGCAAGGGGCACGACATTCTCGCCGAGGCCTTCGGCAAGGCGTTCACCAGGAAGGACGATGTGCGGCTTGTCCTTGTCGCCCACAATCCTTTCTACTCGGCGGACGAGTCGCGGCAATGGGCCGACGCGTATCGCAATTCGCCCCTCGGCGAGAAGATTCAACTCCTCGAGGATCGACTGCCCAGCCAGCGCGACGTCGCCGAGGTCATGGCGCGCGCCGATTGCGGCGTTTTTCCCTTCCGCGCCGAGGGCTGGAACCTGGACCTCGCAGAAATGATGGCGATGGGCAAGAACGTCATCGCCACCGACTACTCCGCGCCCACCGAATACCTGACGCCCGAGAACGCCCGGCTCATCCGGGTCGACCGACTGGAGGATGCCCATGACGCAAAATGGTTCCATGGCCAGGGTCGGTGGGCCGAACTCGGAGATCCCCAGGTCGAGCAGCTGGTGGAGCATCTGCGCGCCGTCCACCGCCTGAAGCAAGGCGGGCAACTGCGGCCCAATACCGCTGCCCGCGATACGTTTGCCGAATACAGCTGGGACCGCACCGCCAATTGCATCATGGAGGCGCTGCGCTGAGCGCCTGATCCGGTACTCGGTTTCACGAAAATCGGACCCCCGCGCGTTGCAGTTCCTCTTCGAACTCCGTCAACCACTCCATGCAATCCCGTTCGAGGCGGAACGACGGCATATGGCCGTTTTTCGCGACGGGTAGCAGCCACTTGCGCGAATGCTGGAACAGCGGCGCGCCGTCCGGCGCATGTTGCCAGCGCACGAACTCCTCCAGCATATGCGGCCGGTGCGGGATGACATGGGGGCGGCGCCCCAGGAGTTCCCAGGCGAAGCGGTAGGTGGCCGTGTCGCCGTAGCAGCAACGCTCGTAGTAGAACTCCGGGTGCTCGTTCATGTGGTAGGCCAGCATCAGGGGTTCCCAGCACGCCGTCTTGTTGACCATCAACTGGCCGGTCTCGAGCTCCGCGCCTGTCCTCGGCGGCAGGCCGAGGAATTCCCAGGCGAAGGGCTTGATGGTCCATTTATTGGCTTCCTCGAACAGGAAGTCCGGCCAGAAGATCTGGCCGTGCGTGCGGTAGCCGGGGTCGTTGAACAGCGGCGTCGGGTCCGCCAGCGCGACGTTGTCCGCGTCAATGGACAGCACTTCCTCGAATGGAGAATGCGCGATCGCGAACGGCTTGTTCTGCCAGCCGCCCAGCGCGCGCATCGGATGCTTCTTCAGCACTTCGTGCGAGTCGACGAACTCGATGTCGTACTTCTCGAACGGCGGGCGGAAGGCGTCGGGCAGCTCCGCCGGGCCGAGGTGCCACAGCTGGATCGGCAGCCCGCAGCCCGCGGCGCGCAGGCTTCGTACGGCCACGTACCCAGAAAACAGGTAAAACGCGCCTGCCGAGATGACGATGCCGCGGCCCCGAAACGTTGCGGGGTTCCGGGGAGGACTGCGCAGGTACTGGTCGAGCGTTTCCCTTGAGTAGGTCATGGCGAATTTTGCTACAGTTCCGTGCATGAGCCGTGAGGATGCGTTCGCACTTGCGGAACTGGAGCAGGCGCTTCGGCGGGATCCGGGGAACCACGAAATCGCGAAGCAACTCGGTAACGCCTACAAGGCGGCCGGCGATCTCGAAAAGGCTGCCGATAGCTATCGACGTTCCCTGAAACTCGCGCCCGGCTACCTGCCATCGCTATACAACCTGGGCCTATTGCTGCATGGCCTGAACCAGCTCGACGAGGCGGAGGCGCTTTTCCGTCGCGCTCGCGACGTCGCACCGGGTGATGCGGACGTCCTGGTTCATCTGGGAGTGATCCTGTGCAAGCGGGGGCGATTCGCGGAGGGGGCGGACATGTTCCGTGCCGCCCTGGGCGGCGCCCCAGGAGACCCGAAGCTCTGGCTCTGGCTCGGCAGGGCATGCCGTGAGATCCCCGGCCGGATCGACGAGTCGATTCGGTGCCTGCGCAAATGCATAGAGCTGGACCCGGACTCGATCGAGGCAATCGACGGCCTGGGCGACATACTCCAGGACGAGGGAAAGCTCGACGAAGCAATCTCGCACTACAGGGCGGCGATCCGGTCCTGGCCGGATTCCGCCACGCTCCACAGCGCTCTGGGCTGCGCGCTGGCGCGCAAGGACCTGCTTGCCGAGGCCGCCGATTGCCTGCGCAAGGCGATCGGCCTGCAGAAGGATTTTGCCGACGCGCTCCACAATCTTGGCATCGTCCTTGGCCTGCAGGGCGCGCGCGACGAGGCGTTGCGCTGCGCCGAGGAAGCGTTGCGGCTCAAGCCCGGAGATCCGGGCATCCTGGAAGTCATCCTGTACGAGAAGCAGCACATGTGCGATTGGGCGGGTTTCGAGGAATTGAGCGGGATGCAGCGGCGCCGTGTATTCGAGCGCCTGGCGCGACCCTCCAGCCCGTTCAGCCTGCTCTCGATTCCCTCGACGCGGGCCGAGCAGCTGCAGAGCGCGCGCAACTTCGCGCAGTTCCAGCTTCGCGCTGTGGCGCGTGACCGGATGGAATTCAAGTCCAGTCCTCGTTCCGGCGGCAAATTGCGGATCGGCTACCTCTCGTCGGATTTCCACGAGCACGCGACCGCTTACCTGATGGCGGAGCTCTTCGAGTTGCACGACCGCAGCCGTTTTGAAGTCATGGCCTATTCCTACGGGAAGGACGATGGCAGCCCGATGAGGGCGCGCCTGACGCGCGCATTCGACCGATTCACGGATGTCGGCCCGCTGTCGCATGCCGCCGCCGCCGCCGCGATCCATGCCGACGGGACCGACATCCTGGTCGATCTGAAGGGCTATACGCAGAACGCGCGTACCGGGATCGTCGCCTTGCGACCGGCACCGGTGCAGGTGAGCTACCTCGGGTATCCCGGAACCATGGGGGCGGAGTTCATCGACTATCTCATCGCCGATCGCTTCGTGGTCCCGGCCGAACACGCCGCCGAGTACAGCGAGCAGCTGGTGCTGCTGCCCGGCAGCTACCAGGTCAACGACCGCAAGCGGTCCATCGCGGCAACCCCGTCGCGCCGCGATCTCGGCCTGCCGGAGAATGGCTTCGTGTTCTGCTGCTTCAATCAGACGTACAAGATCGTTCCGGAAATGTTCACGCTGTGGATGCGACTGCTTCAGGCCGTGCCCGGCAGCATTCTGTGGCTGCTCGAGAGCAATCCCTGGGTCGGGCAGAACCTGTCCCGTGAAGCCCGCAACCGCGGCATCGATCCCTCGCGCCTGGTGTTCGCGCCCAAGCTCCCCCTGGATCGCCACCTCGGCAGAATGCGGGCCGCAGACCTGTTTCTCGATACGTTGCCCTGCAACGCCCATACTACCGCGAGCGACGCGCTATGGGCGGGGCTGCCCGTCCTTACCCTGGCTGGCGATACCTTCGCGTCGCGCGTTGCGGGAAGCCTGCTTAATGCCGTGGGTATGCCCGAATTGATCTCCGGGTCGATGCGGGAATACGAGGACCTGGCGCTCGGCCTCGCGCGCGAGCCGGCCCGCCTGGTAGCGCTGCGCGGCAAACTGGCCCGCAACAGGGACAGTTCGCCGCTGTTCGATGCGCCCGCTTATGTGCGCAATCTCGAATCCGCTTATGAGCGGATGTGGCAGCTGTTCCTTTCCGGCCAAGGGCCGCAGGCGATCGACCTGTAACATGGCGTTGAGGGGAGATGACCACTTTCGTCACTACAAGAAATACTACGCATGAGCCGTGACGGCGTGCTCGTGATCGGCGGCGGTGGTTTCCTTGGCAGGGCGCTGATCGCGCAGTTGGTTGCCCGCGGCCGGCGCGTTCATGTCCTGGGCCGGCGGAACACGGCCGGTTTTCCGCGCGAGGTATCAGTCGATGGTGGAGGGCTGGCGAACGAAGCCGCGCTGCGCCGGTTGCTGCCGGACTGCGCGACCGTGTTTCACCTTGCATGCGCGACAACGCCATCGGTGTCCGCCGGTGTGCCGATGCTGGAGTTAGAAGAAAATATCGCGCCCACGTTGCGGTTCCTGTCGGTCCTGCGGGATTTCCCCGACACGCATCTGATCTTTCTGTCTTCCGGCGGCGCGCTTTACGGAAACATCGGCGCGCGGCCTGCCCGCGAGGATGACCCGCTGAATCCGCTGTCCTACCATGGCGCGGGCAAGGCGGCGCTGGAAGCGTTTCTGCGGGCCCACGCCGCCCGCTCGTCGAGTCCGTTGACGATTCTGCGCACGTCCAACCTCTATGGGCCGGGCCAGCCGGCGCGGGAAGGCTTCGGCATCGTTCGAGCAATGCTCGAGCGCGCGCGCACGGACACCCCGCTCGAGATCTGGGGCGACGGCGAAGCGATCCGCGATTTCGTCTACATCGACGACGTGGTCGCGGTCTGCCTCCGCTATGCCGAGCTGGCGGGTGGCCGGGAAACGTACAACCTCGGCAGCGGAGAGGGCTGCAGTCTCAACCGGTTGCGGTCGGTCGTGGAAGCCGCGACCGGACGGCGGCTGCGCGTCAATCACGGCGCGCCGCGTGCCGTGGACGTGCAGCACATCGAGCTGGATACCGCGCGCTTGCGCGCCCGGCTCGGGTGGGCGCCCCGGGTTTGCCTGGAAGACGGTGTCGGGATGACCTGGCGATGGCTGGAGGCGGGCGGAGCGGCCGGCGACCATGCTGCGTGATTTCGTGAGAAGCGTCCTCGCCGGCGTGGCGAGGGGCCGCACGTCCGGCGCTGCGCTGCGCGACGCGGGCTTCGCGGCGATGGGGAATGGCCGCCTGGACGAAGCCGTCGCGTTGCTCTCCCGGGCGGCGGCCCTCGATACCGGGAATGCCGAACTGCACAAGAAGCTTGGCGATGCCCTGCGCCTGTCGTGGCGCATGCAGGACGCCGCCCGGAGCTACCGGCAGGCGATCGCTCTCGATCCCGGACACGTCGACGCGCGCAACAACCTGGGCGTGGTGCTGGGCGGGCTCGGGTCCAAGGCGGAAGCCCTAGAGTGCTTCCAGGCCGCGATCGCGCTCTACCCTGCGCATGCGGAGGCGCATATCAACCTGGGCAACGCGCTGCGCGAAGCGGGCCGATTCGACGAGGCCGTCACCAGCTACCGCGAGGCGACGCGCGCCAATCCCGGGCACGTGCTGGCCTACAGCAACCTGGCGGAGCTCTACCGGGACCTGGGGCGCTTCGAGGACGCACGCGCCTGCGACGACCTGATCCTCGCGCTCGATCCGAACGATGCCACGCTGATCAAGCGCGCGATATCGATCCCTGTCGTAGCCGGCTCGAGGGACGAGATCGCCCGGATACGCGGCGACCTGCGGCAGTCGGTGGCGGGCCTGATCGAGCGCGGCGTCCGGCTGCAGGATCCCTTCACGGAAGTGGGACAGACGAACTTCCTGCTGCCCTACCATGGGGAGAACGACAGGGACCTGCAGTGCCTGCTGGCGAAGCTCTACGAGCAGGCCTGCCCTTCGCTGCGATATGTGGCGCCGCATTGCACGCCCGAGTACCGCATGCCCGCGCGGCGGCGCGTGGGCTTCCTGTCGCGCCATTTTTTCGACCATTCCGTCGCCGCGTGGTTTTCGGCGCTGATTGACCGGCTCGCCGCCGAGGGCGCCATCGACGTGGTGCTCGTCACCATCGGACCGGCGGAGACCGCCGCACTGCGGCGCACATTTCCCTCGGTGACCGAACACATCAACCTGCCGTTCGACCTGGCGCGCGCGCGGGAACTGGTCGCCGGGTTGCGCCTGGACGTGCTCCTGTACGCGGATATCGGCATGGAACCATTGAGTTATTTCCTCGCCTTCAGCAGATTGGCTCCAGTCCAGTGCTCGATGTGGGGACATCCGGTAACCAGTGGAATACCGAATATCGACTATTTCGTGTCGAGCAGTTTCATGGAGCCGGAGGGCGCCGCCGCGCACTACAGCGAAACGCTGGTCGCACTCGACGCACTGCCTGCGTACATCGCCCGGCCGGCGCTGCCCGCCGCGCCGAAGAACCGCCGCGCACTGGGACTGCCGGAGGACAAACGGCTGTACATCTGCCCCACGATGCTGCAGAAGCTGCATCCCGATTTCGACGCGGCGCTCGCCGGCATCCTGCGGCGCGACCCTGACGCGGAAGTCGTCCTGTTCCGGGACTCCCGCTTTTCGCACTGGCACGAGAAGGTGCTCGAACGCTTGACCGCCGGCATCCCGGACGTCGTCCACCGCGTGCGGTTCCTGCCCTGGCTGTCGCCGGACGACCTGATGAGCGTGCTCATCGCGGCAGATGTCGCGCTGGACACCTTTCACTTCGGCGCCGCGACGACCACCTTTCTCGTGCTGGCGACAGGGACGCCGATCGTGACGCTGCCCGCGGCCTACGCCCGGGGCCGGGCGACGCTCGGCTTGTACCGCAAGATCGGAGTGATGGACTGCGTCGCTGGCACGCCGGAGGAATACGTGGATATCGCAGTCAGAATCGCTTCCGACAGGGCCTACCGGAACCAGCTGCGGACGCGCATCCTCGAGCGTTGCGGGACGCTGTATCGCGATCCCGACCTTGTTACGCAGATGACGGCGATGCTGCTGCGCCTGGAAGGAAAGGGCTAGCCACGCATGATCTGGCCATTCAAGCGTGCGGCCGGTGCGCCGGCAGAAGCCGCGCACGTCGACGCGCAGAAGCTCGCGTCGTCTGCACAGGATTGCCAGGTGCGCGGCGATGTCGAGGGCGCCGTCGAAGGCTATGAGGCGTCGCTCGCCCTCGATCCTGGTCACGCCCAAGTGCACAACAACCTTGGCAACCTCTACCTCGGCCTTGGCCGGCTGGAGGACGCCGAAGCGTCCTTTCGGCTGGCAATCCGGGCCGACGCCGGGCTGGCCGAAGGGCCGCTGAACCTGGCGATGCTGCTCGCGCAGACCGGCCGGGCAGGCGAGGCCATCGCGCATTGCCGCAAGGCGCTTGCGCTGCGGCCGAAGTTTCCCGAGGCAAACCTGAGTCTCGGCTTCCTGCTGGAGCAGGAAGGTGACTCGGAGGAGGCCATGCAGCGTTATGGCGACGCGGTCGCCGCGCGGCCCGACTATGCCGAGGCCCGCTTCAGCCTCGCCCTGCAGCAGTTGCTGCGCGGCGACTACGCGAACGGCTGGCGCGAGTACGAATGGCGCATGCGGCTGCCGGGCCACGAGGGCGCCTGGTTGCCCGGCGGCCGCGCCGCCTGGGATGGTGCGCCGCTGGAAGGTCGTACGATCCTGCTCTATGCCGAGCAGGGATTCGGCGACGTCATCCAGTTCGTGCGCTACGTGCCGTTGGTTGCCGAGCGG
>JANNXB010000539.1:0-6091 GCA_031409355.1 Betaproteobacteria bacterium
GTGCTGGTCGGGCCGAACGCCATTGCGGGGGAGTGGGGCCACAACCCGTTGCCGCTGCCGAGTAAGGAAGACCTGCCTTTGCCCGACTGCTACTGTGGTCGAAAAGGGTGCATCGAGGCCTACCTGTCCGGACCGGCGCTGGCAAGGGACGGGGGCAACCTTGAAAGATATGAAGAACGCCTGGCGAGGGCGCTGGCGGGGGTGATAAACATTCTCGACCCGGATGTGATTGTGCTGGGCGGGGGAATATCCAGTATCGAGCGGCTGTATGCAGCGGTACCGGTATTATGGAAGCCGTATGTTTTTTCGGACCAGGTGGCGACGCGGTTGCTACCTCCGAGGCATGGAGACTCCAGCGGCGTGCGCGGTGCGGCATGGCTCTGGGGGCGCTGACAACAGGGAAACTGGGATGAAAATCAAGGCAATCGCGGCAGCGGTGGGCGGGATCGCGGCGGTATTGGTCGCGCTAAACACAGCGGCGGGCCCCGACAAGGTGAAATTCCCCCACAACTACCTGAAGGGCACACTCTACGCCACGGTCGACCGGCCCGATATCAAGCAGTATAGGGAACTCTATGCCTCGCCCGGCGTGGTCGAGGCGGCGCGCGCCGGTAAGCCGATTCCGAGCGGAGCAGTTCTGACCATGGTGCAGTGGAGCGTTATGCAGGACGACAAGGGCGTCCCGCTCAAGGGTTCAGACGGCGGCTTCGTCAAGAAAGATATTCTCGCTAATTTCGTCATGGAAAAGCGCGCCGGTTGGGGCGCCGAGTATCCGCCCGATCTGCGCAATGGCGAGTGGGAGTACGCGACGTTCCTGACCAACTTCGAATTCAATCCGAAGCCGAACTACAAGGCGTGCTTCGAGTGCCACAAGCCGCACGAGAAGATGGATTTCGTAACATCGCTGGCAAAACTCGCTGGCAAGTTCCCGGACGCGAGCACAGTGGCCAAGGCGCCCAAAGGCGATGTGCAGATCGTCGGTTTCCAGTTCATGCCGGCGAAGATCAGCGCCACCGCGGGCAAGCCGCTCAAATTCCTCAACGCCGACGATTCGCCGCACTTCATCGTGGTGCAGGGTGGGCCGAAGGCCGAAATGGTGCTGCGTGGCCAAACTGCTTCGCTCACTTTCGACAAGGCGGGCGACTACAACTACATCTGCGGCCTGCACCCCGCAATGAAGGGCATGATCGAAGTCAAGTGATGCGGTGATCTCGCGCCGCGGCCTCCAGCGGCGTGCGCGGTGCGGCATGGCTCTGGGAACGATGACAACAGGGAGACTGGGATGAAAATCAAGGCGATCGCAGCGGCAATCGGCATCATCGCGGCAGGTTCGGCTGGGGTTACGTCGGCCGGTCCGGAACTGATCAAGTTTCCGTACGACTACCTGAAGGGCACGCTCTACGCCACGGTGGACCGTCCCGACACCAAGCAATACCGCGAGCTCTATGCCTCGCCCGGCGTAGTCGAGGCGGTGCGCGCCGGCAAGCCGATCCCGAGCGGCGCGGTGCTGACGCTGGTGCAGTGGAGCGTGGTGCAGGACGAGAAGGGCGTCCCGCTAAAGGACAAGGACGGCCGCTTCGTGAAGAAGGACATCCTCGCCCACACCGTGATGGAGAAGCGCACCGGCTGGGGCACGGAATACCCGCCCGAGCTGCGCAACGGCGAATGGGAATACTCGGTGTTCAACCCGACGGGCCAATTCAACCCCAAGGCGAACTTCAAGGCCTGCTTCGAGTGCCACAAGCCGCACGAGAAAATGGATTTCGTCACTTCGCTGGCGAAGCTCGCGGGCAAGTTCCCGGACGCGAGCACGGTGGCGAAAGCGCCCAAGGGCGACGTGCAGATCGTGGGATTCAATTTCATGCCGGCGAAGATCACCGCGACGGCGGGCAAGCCGATCAGGTTCCTGAACACCGACGATTCGCCGCACTTCATCGTGGTGGCGGGCGGACCGAAGACCGATGTGGTGCTGCGCGGCCAGAGCACGTCGATGACCCTCGACAAGGCCGGCAGCTATGGCTACATCTGCGGCCTGCATCCGTCGATGAAGGGGACGATCGAAGTCAAATAGCGTGGTATCGCGGCGTGGCCTGCTCGTGTTCGGGGCTGCGGCGCTTCTGCCACGTTCTGTAGTTTCTCAAGAAAGCCAAGTCCCGGCCCTGCATTTTTCGGCACTTGCCGCCGGCGCGCCGTTGCCGGACTGGCTGGAGCCGGTCTCCTTCGGCGGCCGCGCCAAGCCGAACGAGTTCGCGCTGGTGGCGGACGAGGGGCGTACCGTGCTGCGCCTGCGCTCGCAGGCCTCGGCTTCCGGCTTGGCGCGCTCGCTGCGTGTCGATCCCGCCATCCATCCGCTGCTCGCGTGGCGTTGGAAAACACGCAACCTGGTCGAGAAAGGCCGCCTGCGCGACAAGGCCGGCGACGATTTCGCGCTGCGCCTGTACGTCGTGTTCGACCTGCCCGCGTCCGCCCTGACGCTGGGCGAGCGCGTGCAGATGTCCATCGCTCGCGCCCTGTGGGGCGACCGGTTGCCGCTGGCGGCGTTGTGCTACGTCTGGGACGGCCAGGCGGCCGCCGGCACCATCGCGCCGAACGCCTACACCGACCGCGTGCGCATGGTGGTCGCTGAGAGCGGGAGCGCGAACCTCGGGCGCTGGGCGGCGCAGGAGCGCGACGTGGCCGCGGATTTCCAGAGCGCCTTCGGCATGCCGGCGCCCGCGGTGACCAGCGTGATCGTTTCGGCGGACACGGACAACACCGGCGAGAGCGCCGAATCCTGGTTCGGCGACCTCACCTTCAGGCGGCGTTAATTTCCTCGCCTGCCGCGGCCGATGACGATCCGCGCATTGCGGTCGTAGGTCCAGTAGGCCACCGCCCAGTCCATCAGCACGACGATGCGGTTGCGGAAGCCGATCAGGAAGTAGATGTGCGCGAGCAGCCATAGCAGCCAGGCCGGGTAGCCCGAGATGTGCAGCCGGCCCAGCACCGCCACCGCCGAGTTGCGCCCGATGGTCGCGAGCATGCCGACGTCCTGATATTTGAAAGGTCTGGTTTTTCTTCCTTTGATTGCATTTAAAACATTGGAAGCGGAAAGTCTTCCCATCTGTTTCGCCGCAGGTGCGATTCCCGGAACGGGCGGGCTATGCCACGGCAGCGCAGCTAGATCCCCGATGACTTGCACTTCCGGATGACCCGGGATGGTCAGGTCCTCGGTCACCACCACCCTTCCGGCGTGATCGAGCGGCACGCCGAGGGTCGCGCCCAGCGGCGAGGCCGCGACGCCAGCGGCCCAGATGACGGTGTTGGCCGCGAGGCGGTCGGCTTCCATATCGACGCCTGCACCATCGATGCCAGTGACCTTCCTGCCGAGCCACACGGTGACGCCCAGGCGCTCGAGCTGCTGGCGCGCGCGCTCCGAGAGCGCGGGCGGATAGGCCGGCAGCACGCGATCGCCGCCTTCGACCAGCACCACGCGCGCGTTGCGCGGGTCGAAGCGGCGGAATTCGCCGCGCAGGGTGCCGCGCGCGATCTCCGCGAAGGCGCCGGCCAGCTCCACGCCGGTCGCGCCGCCGCCGATCACCACGAAGGTGAGCCAGGGCGCGCGCTTCGCCGGATCGGTCTCGCGCTCGGCGCGCTCGAAGGCGAGCAGCATGCGGCGCCGGATTCGATAGGCATCGTCGAGCGTCTTCAGGCTGGGGGCGTATTTGGCCCAGGCATCGTTGCCGAAGTAGCTGTTGGCCGCGCCGGTGGCGACGATGAGGCGGTCGTAGGCTACCTCGTCGCCGCCATCCAGCACCACGGCGCGGCGCGCGAGGTCGATGCGCTGCGCGTCGCCGTAGATCACGGTGGCGTTGTCCTGGTCCGCGAGGATATGGCGGATCGGCGCCGCCACCGCCGGCGCGGTCAGGCCCGCGGTCGCGACCTGGTACAGCAGCGGCTGGAATAGGTGGTGGTTTGTGCGGTCGATGATCGTCACGCGCACCGGCTTGTTGCGCAACGCTTGTGCGGCGAAAAGACCACCAAAGCCACAGCCTATGATGGCGACATGGGGCTGCATGCAGATATCATAGCTTGCATGAGCTTGGAAGCATTGAAGCCCGGACTTACCGGCCGCGCCGAACTGGTGGTGCGCGACGAGCACACTGCACCACGAGTGGGCAGCGGCCTGGTGCACGTGCTCGCCACGCCGGTGATGATCAACCTGTTCGAGGCTGCTGCGCTGGATGCCGTGGACAAGCACCTGCCCGCGGGCTACCAGAGCCTCGGGACTGTGCTCAACGTGCGGCATATCGCTGCGACTCCGGTGGGAATGAAAGTATTTTCCACTGCAACAATCGTCAAGATCGAAGGGCGGACCGTCTTCCTTGCCGTGGAAGCGAAGGACGAAATGGAGTTGATCGGCGACGGCAGGCACGAGCGCGTGGTGGTCAACGTAGAAAAGTTCAGCATGCGCGTGAAGCGCAAGCTTGCGACATGAAGGTCGACGCAGTAGTCCTAGGCGCCGGCATCGTTGGCATCAGCGTCGCGCTGCACCTGCAGAAGCGCGGCCGCCAGGTGGCGCTGGTCGATCGGCGCGGCGCGGCGGAGGAAACCTCCTTCGGCAACGCCGGCCTGATCCAGCGCGAGGGCGTCTATCCCTACGGCTTCCCGCACGATTTCGGCGCGCTGCTGCGCTACGGCTTCAATCGCACCATCGACGCGCACTACCACCCTTCGGCGCTGCCGGACCTCGCGCCCTTCCTATGGAAGTACTGGCACCACTCGCGGCGCCACCGCCATGCGCGCATCGCGCAGTTGTATTCAAAGCTCATCGAGCACTGCGTCACCGAGCACGACGCGCTCGCGGCGGAAGCCGGCGCCACGGAATTCATCAAGCGCAAGGGCTGGATGCGCATCTTCCGCACCGAGGCCGAGCGTGACAAGCGCTTCGCCGAGGCGGCGGCCTGGCGCGTGGAGTTTGGAATAAATTTTTCTGAATTGGACGCGAAAGCGCTGCAGGAAAAAGAACCCCACCTCGCGCCGTTCCTGGTCGGCGCGCTGCACTGGACCGACCCGACCACGGTCACCGATCCGCACGGCCTCGCGCTCGCCTACCTGAAGCTCTTCGAGAGCAGAGGCGGCAGGTTTTTCCAGGGAAATGCGGTTTCTCTACAACAAGAGCAGAAAAAGTGGAATGTCAGAACTATCGAAGGCCCACTGCAGGCGGACGAAGCGGTGCTCGCGCTCGGCCCCTGGGCCGACGTGGTGACGCGCGCGCTCGGCTACGACCTGCCGCTCGCGGTGAAGCGCGGCTACCACATGCACTATCGCGCCGCGGGCAAGGCGATGCTGAACCACCCCTGTCTCGACACCGAGCGCGGCTACATGCTGGCACCCATGCAGCGCGGCATCCGCCTCACCACCGGCGCCGAGTTCGCGCTGCGCGACGCGATCCGCACCCCGGTGCAGCTCGGGCGCGCCGAACCGCTGGCGCGCGAGGTGTTCCCGCTCGCCGAGCGTCTGGACAACGAGCCCTGGATGGGCGCGCGCCCCTGCACGCCGGACATGATGCCGATCATCGGCAGGGCGCCGCGCCACTCGAACCTGTGGTTCGCCTTCGGCCACGCCCACCACGGCATGACCCTGGGGCCCGCAACGGGAAGGCTGCTGGCTGAACAGATGACGGGGGAGGCGCCGTTCGTCGATCCCGCCGCGTTCCTGCCGACGCGGTTCGGGTGATGGTGCCGGAAAGGCCGACGGGTTTCCCACCCGATTTCTCTATCCTGCGGTTTTGGATGGTGACCTCGGCGCGAATATCTGCCAGCCTCATTCGAATGGAGGATGCGGGCAGCGTTCAACCGCCTATGCTCCGCGCGTCAGATTCGGTGCCCGCGGTATGGATCCCGGGACGTCGAGCCGACGCCGGCGCCGCTGGCCCTCGGCGCTTTGTGTTCAAGAAGGCCAATTGAGAGGAATTGAGAAGATGAAGCTCGAAACACTGGCGCTGCATCACGGCTATACAGCCGAGGCGACGACCAAGGCGGCCGCGGTGCCGATCTACCAGACGACGTCCTATACGTTCGACGACACCCAGCACGGTGCCGATCTTTTCAAC
>JANNXB010000540.1:0-3654 GCA_031409355.1 Betaproteobacteria bacterium
ATCCGCGAGAACGAGGAAGCCGCGCAGGCGCTCGGCATCAACACCTTCCGCTGGAAGATGCTGGCGGTGGTGATCAGCTCGGCGATGACCGCGGTGGCCGGCGTGTTCTACGCCTTCTACTACAACAACCTGTTCCCGGAGCAGATCTTCCACATCAGCCGCTCCATCGAGATCATCCTCGGGCCCATCATCGGCGGCATCGGCACGCTGTTCGGCCCGATCCTCGGCGCCGCGGTGCTCACCCTGCTCGCCGACGGCATCACCGAGGCGCTCGCGGCGCTGGGCTGGGAGTTCCCAGGCGTGAAGCAGGTGTTCTACGGCGTGGTGCTGCTGCTGGTGGTGATGTTCCTGCCGCACGGCATCTGGCCCACGCTCGCCCGGCGGCTGGGGATCGCCAAGTGAACCTGCTCGAGGTCCAGGGCATCTCCAAGTCCTTCCGCGGCCTGAAGGCGGTGTCGGCCGCCGCCTTCGATGTGCCGCAGGGCGCCATCGTCGCGCTGATCGGCCCCAACGGCGCCGGCAAGACCACCTGCTTCAACATGATCGCGGGCGTCTTCGCGCCGGATGCCGGAAAGGTGCTTTTCGAGAACAAGGAGATACAAGGGCTGAGGCCCGACCAGGTCTGCAGGGCGGGCATCGGTCGCACCTTTCAGATCGTCAAGCCCTTCGCGGGCCTGAGCGTGCTCGATAACGTGATGGTCGGCAGCTTCCTGAAGGAAAGAACACCGCAGGGCGCGCGCACGGTGGCGATGGACATCCTCAGGAAACTGCACCTCGAGGCCAAGGCCGACCTGCCGGCCTCCACGCTGACCCTGCCCGACCGCAAGCGCCTCGAAGTGGCGCGCGCGCTGGCGACGCGTCCGAAGCTCCTGCTGCTGGACGAAGTGATGGCCGGGCTGCGGCCGACCGAGTGCGACACCATGGTCGAAGTGTTCCGCGAGCTCAACAGCGCGGACGGCCTCACCATCCTGCTCATCGAGCACGTGATGCGCGCGGTGATGGCGCTGGCGCAGCAGGTGGTTGTACTCCACCATGGCGAGGTCATCGCGCGCGGCGCGCCCGCGCAGGTCGTGCGCGACCCTGCGGTCCTGCAGTGCTACCTGGGCGAGGAGACCGAAGTCTGATGCTTTCCGTCGTCGACCTCGACCTCTACTACGGCGACGCCCAGGCACTCGACAAGGTTTCGCTCGAGGTGCCGGCGGGCGAGATCGTCGCCATCGTCGGCGCCAACGGCGCGGGCAAGTCCTCGCTGATCCGGACCATTGCCGGCATCGAGAAGCCCCGTTCCGGCAAGATTCTCTTGAATGGAAGAGAAATTCAGGACCGTGAATCGCACATCATCTGCAATCTCGGCGTAGGCCAGGTGGCCGAGGGCCGGCAGGTGTTCCCGAGCCTGACGGTGCAGGAGAACCTCGAGATGGGCGCCATGCTGCCGCGCGCCCGCGAGGGCGCGAAGGCGAAGCTGGACGAGGTCTACGCCATGTTCCCGCGCCTGGCCGAGCGAAGCGGCCAGGCCGCCGGCACCCTGTCGGGCGGCGAGCAGCAGATGCTCGCCATCGGCCGCTGCCTGATGGGCCAGCCCGAACTCATCATGTTCGACGAACCGTCGCTGGGCCTCGCCCCGCTGGTAGTGCAGGATGTGCTGCACACCATCCGCACGCTGAACGCAAAAGGCATGACGGTGCTGCTTGTCGAGCAGAACGTCGCGGTGTCGCTGAAGATATCCAACCATGCCTACGTGCTGGAGAACGGCAGCATCGTGATGAGCGGCAAGGGCTCCGACCTGCTGCACGACGACCGCGTGCGGCAGGCTTATATGGGATTGTAGCTAGAGCGGCGCGAGCGCGCCGTTCACGAGCTTCACGCGCGAACCCGCGTTCCAGGCCGGAATCGCCTCGTAGGTGAAGGTGCGGGTGCTGCCGTCGTCGAAGCGCACGCCGATCTCGAACACTTTTCCTTCGCGCGCTTTCTTCTCGATCATGTGACCGGCGACCGCGCCGCCCGCGGCGCCGACGACGGTGCCCGCGGTGCGGCTGTCCCTGCCGCCGATCGACCTTCCAAGCACGGCGCCGAGCACGCCACCCGCCACCGCGCCCACGCCGCTCGCCTGCCCCGGTTTGTCGATTTCGCGGATGCCGGTGACCGTGCCACATTCCCGGCATGCCGACGCGGCAACCGGCGCTGCCGCCGGCGCGGCGGCAACCGCGGCCGGCGCATTGCTTCGCTTGCCGAGGATGCGCTGGATCACCGCCTCACTGACGCCGCCCTGCTTTAGCTTCACCAGGCCGTCCGGGCTGGTGTCGAAGCCCGCCTCGGCGCCCTCGATGGCCTGCAGCACGGTCGCGTCGCCGAGGCCGCCCTTGACCATCTTGATCACGTCGTCATTGGTCATCGGCGCCGCAGCCACGGCCATCGGCACGGCAAGAAGAATTGCGCAGAGAAGTTTTTTCATCATTGGGCCTTTATGCCGCCTTTGCGTATCACCTCGCCCCAGCGCGGCGTGTCGCGCCGGATGACGTCCGCAAGTTCGTCCGGCGTGGTGCCGGTGGCGAGCAGCCCGAATTTCAGCATCTGCTCGCGGCCCTCCGGCGTCTGGATGATCCTGTTGATCTCCAGGTTCATGCGCTCGATGATCGGCCGCGGCGTGCCCGCGGGCGCGTGGATGCCGTTCCAGCCGGCGATGTCGAGCGGATAGCCCTGCTCGAGGAACGTCGGCAGCTCGGGCAGCAGGGGCCAGCGGCGCGGCCCTGTCACCGCCATCGGCACCAACCTGCCCGAGGCGATGTGCGGGCCGACCGCGGCCAGGTCCTGGATGGTCATCTGCACCTGGCCGCCGAGCGTATCCACCACCGCCGGCCCGGCGCCCTTGTACGGCACGTGCACGAGGTCCAGGCCCGCCGCGCCCTTGAGCATCTCGCCGTAGACATGCGAGGTGGAGCCGTTGCCGAAGGAGGCGAAACTCAGCTTGCCCTGGTTGGCCTTCGCGTAGGCGATGAACTCCTTCAGGTTCTTCGGCCCGAGCGAAGCGGGCACTACCATCGCGAGCACGGTGAGGCCGAGCTGCGTCACCGGCGCGAAATCCTTCTGCGCATCGTACGGCAGGCTGGTCTCCAGGTTGGGCGCGATGGAGAGGTTGGAGACGTTCGTGTAGACGAAGGTGTAGCCGTCGGGCGCCGCGTTCTTCACCGCCTGCAGCCCGACCGCGCCCTGCGCGCCGGCGCGGTTCTCGACGATCACGGCCTGCCCCAGGACCGGCGTGAGCTTTTCACCGAGCCAGCGCGACACCACGTCGGTCTGCCCGCCGGGCGGGTACGGCGCGACCAGCCGGATCGGTTTATTCGGCCAGGTCTGCGCTCCAGCCTGGAGCGAGAACAATGCAAGGACAAGCATCAGTAAACGCATTTAACCCCCGAAGAATGGCTTGTCGCCCGCGATCGTTACCCGATCCATCACGCGGCGATAACCGGAATAGTCGTTCACCGCGATGTGCTGCGTCGAGCGGTTGTCCCACAACGCGAGCGAGCCCTTGCGCCAGCGGAAGCGGATCTGGAATTCAGGGCGCTGGCTGTGGCGGTTGAGGAAATCGAGCAGCGGCGCGGATTCCTCCTCGGTCATGTCCTCGAAGCGGATGGCGTAGACCCAGTTGACGAACAG
>JANNXB010000541.1:0-6703 GCA_031409355.1 Betaproteobacteria bacterium
GCATAGCAGAGGAAGCCCCTGGGGAGGCGCACCAGCTGCTCGCTATGGAAGCGCTCGGTCAGCCCCGGCGGATCGGCGATCGCGTCGCTCAGGCGATAGTCCATCGTCTCCAATCCGGTCGTGTTCGGGTAGCCCAGCCAGGTGACCTGAACGGGCGCGGGCCTTCGCGCGAAGAGCGTCAGTTTCGCGCCGCCGGTATGCCCGGCCAGGTCCACCAGCACATCGATGCCGTCGGCGTAGATCCGGTCGGCCAGGTCCGCATCGGCAAGCGCCGCAACATCGCGCCAGTTCTCCGACAGGGCGCGCAGCCGCGCGGTGACCTCGTCGCCACGTTCGGCGATCGAATAGCAGAACACGTTGACCGCGCTGCGATCGTGCGCCGCCAGCACCGGCTCGAAGAAATACGCGACGGGATGGCGTACAAAATCCGGGGAGACATAGCCGACGTTGATGCGCCGGCGCGGGTCGCGGGAACGCGGGCGATGATCCGTGACCCGCGTCAGCCGCCGTGCATGACGATCGGCCCAGGACCGGTGCGCCTCGAACGTCGCCTGCGCGTCGTCGTCCTGGGTGTAGTGCCGCAGCAGCAGCAGCCAGGATTCCGTCGCCGGATCCGGTTTCAACTCCAGCGCCTTGTGCAGCGATGCGCGGGCCTCCTGAATGCGTCCGGTCACGATCTGCACCGCTCCCAGTTGCGCGTACGCGCGATCGTAGCCGGGATCGAGCTTCATCGACGCCTGAAGGCTGGCGATGGCTTCGTCCAGCTGCAGCTGGCTGTACTGCAGGCTGGCAAGGTTGCAAAGCCAGTCGGCGTGCGCGGGCTCGAGCGCGAGCGCCTTCTCGATATGGGCAGCCGCCTGGCCAGCGTCGCCCAGCTGTTTGTACAGATTGCCGAGGTTGTAGAGCGCGTGGGTAAGCTTCGGATCGTAGCGCACCGCGTTCTCGTAGCATTGCGCCGCCGAGTTCAGGTTGCCCGCCGCCTCGAACAGGCAGCCCAGATTGTTGTACGCCTTCGCGTGCGCGGGATCCAGCACGAGCGCGCGGCTGAACGAGGCGCCCGCGTCTTCGATCTTCCCCTGGGCCTGCAGCGCGCAGCCGAGCATGTGATGAAACGCGGCGATGCCGCCATCAGCTGAAATCGCCCGCACCAGCAGGTCGACCGTGGCGCCCGGCGCGTCTGCCTCGAAAGCCAGGTCCCAGAGCAGCGTTACCGCATCGACGTGCGCGGGTTGATGCCGCAGTATCTCCTTGCACGCCGCTTCGGCCTCGGCCGGACGGCCCTCGGCCAGCGCGCGGCGCGCCTGGCCGAGCAGTTCCGCCGCGGTCGAGTCGGCAAGCACAGGCGCAGGAACGCCGGCACCCGGCCTTTTCTCCCAGACTTCTACGTAGCACCGCTCCAGCGAGCGTGTGAATCCCGTTTCGTCCATCAGGGGCGAGCGGCGCATCCTTTCGCGCAGGCCGGCGCGCAAGGCGGCGAGTTGCGCGACGTCGCCCGCCAGCCGCGCGCAAATCGCCACGTACTCGGCGGCGTCACCGGCCACAAGGTCCCCGAAGCCGACGGCATGAAGCAGGCTGGAACCCATCCGGCCCGCGTGGCGGTCGCCGGCCAGCGATACGACCGGCACGCCCATCCACAGCGCCTCGCAAGTAGTGGTGGCGCCGTTGTAGGGAGAAGTGTCGAGCGCGATATCGACCGAGCCATAAGTCGACAGATGGCCCTGGTCGCCGCTTCTCCAGCCCATCAGCTGAACGCGGGACGGATCAATGCCGGCGCGCTCGAAGCCCTTCAGCACGTCGCGCGCGACGCTGTCGATCGACAGCGGCCTTGCCTTGAGCAGCAGGCGCGAATTCGGCACCGTGGCCAGTACCCGCGCGGCAAGCGCAAGGAACGTGACCGACAGCTTGGCGAAGTTATTAAAGCAACCGAAGGTGACCACGCCGGACTGTTGCGCCGGCAGCGGGCCCACCTCGGGCGCGTCGGGCTCCGGCCGGTAGCAGAAATAGCTGCCTGGCAGGCGCAACATCTGCTCGGCGCTTAGCCGGTCCGATTCGCCTGGCGGGTCGGCGTAGGCATCGCTGATGCGGTAGTCCACGGCGGCCAGGCCGGTGGTATTCGGGTAGCCGAGATAGGTCGCCTGCACCGGCGCCGGCTTCATCGCCAGCGCCAGCAGGCTGTTGCCGACCGTGTGCCCGGCCAGGTCCACCAGGATGTCGATGCGATCGGCGCGAATGCGCTCGACGAGCTGCGCGGTCGAGAGCTCTTCGCAATCGCACCAATGATCGGCGAACGCGCGCAACCTCTCGGTTACCGCGTCCTTCTCGGGATGGTTGTAGTAGCAGAAGATCTCGAATCGCTTCCGGTCATGGCTGGCGAGGATGGGTTCCATGAACCGCATCACCACGTGATTGCGGAAATCGGGGGACAGGTAGCCGATCCGAAGCCGGCGCGGCCATGCAGTGTCCGGCACCGGCGGCGAATAGCGCCGCGCGAAGCGCTCGCCAAAGCGCCGGTGTTCGGCGAATATGGCAGCCGCGTCCAGGCTGGCGCTGTAGTTCATCTGGAACAGCAGATTGCTGTGGGCCGGAACATTGTCGGGCATAAGTTCCAGCACGCGCCGGTAGCAGGCGATCGCCTGGTCGGGCCGGCCGTATTCGCGATGGATGCCGGCGAGGTTGAAGTGCAACTCGGGCACTTCCGGCAGGATCTCCAGCAGCTTTTCCAGGTCTATCCGCGCCTCTTCCCTGCGGTTCAACTCAATCAGCGCCGCCGCGAGATTGCTGCGCGGCGCGATCGCATCGGGCAGCAAGGCGATCGCGGCGCGGGACGCCTCGACGGCCTCGGTGAAGCGCTTCGCGGTCATCAGGACGGTGCCGAGCGCTTCCAGGAAGATGGCTTCCCGCGGGCGCAGCTCGACCGCCTTTTGCAGCAGGGCAATCGCCTCGTCCGGCCTGCGGTCCGAGGCGGCAATGCGGCCAAGGTAGTAATGCGCGTCGGCATTCGAGGGATCGACTTCGAGAATCCTGCGCAGCTGCTCCTCCGCGCCCGCCACATCGCCGCGGGTCGCGCGGTCGTATCCGTCACGCAGCCACGCTTCCGGGTCGGCAGGCTCGGCCGGGGGCGCGGCTTTCACGCCGAGCAGGCGCGTCAGCCAGCGCATCCGGATGCGCCGCCGACTGGTACCATTGCCGCCATGCGGAAGGTGCAGACCAAGCGGCAGGTGCAGACCAAGCGGGAGGTGCAGAACATGTTCGGGCTACTGGGTTCCAAGGATGCGGAGAATTTTGCCATTGAATTGGTGCGGGACTTTTCCAAGCGGTGCCCGCCGGATTCGCTCTCCCGTGGCGCGCAGCAGACCGAGGCATTTGCGCGGGCGGTCGACGATCTTTGGGGCCGCGTCGCCGATTTCCAGCGCGCCAAGCGCCTGGGCGTGTATGGCAAGGCGAAGTTCGGCACCGCGTTCAAGTACCAGCTCCAGGAACTCGGTTACAGGGAGGAACTCGTGGACGAACTTCTCCGGACCCTCCTGATACGCATGTCGGGGAAGTGAGCGGACAAGCCGGACAAGCGACGCCGGGAAAAGAAAACGCGCGACAGCAATTCCTGCTGCCGCGCGCCGTCAAAAAAAATTCGGCGAAAGCCGCCTGAAGCGGACTCTCGCCGAAGGGTACAGCCTAGATTACTTGCAAGCCGACGGCAGATATTTCGCCGGGGCGTTGCCCGTGGTGCAGGTCCAGCTCGACGCGCCGTTGGCGGAGGTCAAGATGATCGTCGTGCTCTGCAGGCTGGCGTTCACCCCGGCCGCCGGCATGGTCGCCGTCAGCGTCAGGACAGGCAGCGTGCCGGTCAGAGTGATCGTCGACGTGTACTTGCCGGTGATGATCGTCATGATGTCCGTCAGCGCGGTCGGGAGGATACCCTTGTCGGAAACGTACTCCGCGATCGGCGTCTTGCCGCCGCCCAACAGGGTGATCGGTTCCGCAGCTTGCGCACGGCCGATGTAATCCTGATAGGCCGGAATCGCGACAGCCGCGAGAATGCCGATGATCGCGACGACGATCATCAACTCGATCAGCGTAAAACCTTTCTGAATCTTTTTCATATTTCCTGACTCCTTTCGAAACTGGTTAAAGACACAGCTCAGGCAAAAATGCGCGCCCGGCCTGCCCTCATGACGCAAGTCCCAGGCCATCCTGAGATCTTTTAAATTAAATTAAATTAATCAAATAGTTAAATACTATTTGGGCATTACTTCACATCCCATTTTCGGCCTCCCGGAGGGCGCCGGTCTGCCAAGGAGCGTCAGCCACTGACGAAAATGGGTAGTTGACAGCTATCCGGCACCCTTGCCAACGAAAACCGTGAGGGCCTCGCTCACGCGCGCGACGACCTGCGCCCAGGTGTCCGCACCTCCTTTCCGGAACAGCCGCATCGTCGGATACCAGGGGCTGTCATCGCGTCCGAGCAGCCAACGCCAGTCGGGCGGGAAATGCGTCAACGTCCAAACCGGCAGTCCCATGGCACCGGCCAGATGGGCGGTCGCCGTATCGATCGAGACGATCAGGTCGAGATTCGATATCAGGGCCGCGGTGTCGGAAAAATCCGCAAGTTCCGCCCCCAGGTCGACCATGGCCATGCCGCCTGGGGGATGCGATGCCTGGCCTGCGGCGGCGCCCTGCTGCAGGCTGAAATACATGGCCCCGGGAACGCCGCCCAATGGGGCGAGCATGTCGAGCGTGAGCGACTTCAGGGGCGAGAGTGTGCTCTTGGCGTCGGTCGCCCAGAACAGGCCCACCTTCAAGGCAGCGCCGTGCGCGGCGAGCCTGCCCTTCCAATACCGCGCCTTCTCAGGATTGGGTCGGATATAGGGTATCGGCGCCGGAATGGTCCGGAGCGTGGTCTCGAATACACGCGGCAGGCTCATCAGCGACGAGCAGACGTCGAACGGCGGGGGAGGCTCTCCCTCGATCAGGACGGCAGAGACTCCTTGCACCTCCTGCAGGAGCGCTTTTAGCTTCGGCTGGCAACTGACGATGACCTTGCCCCCCCGTTCAGCGACCAGCGGTGCGTAACGCATGAACTGGATGGCGTCGCCAAATCCCTGCTCGGCATGGAGCAGGATGACCTTGCCCTCAAGCGGGCCGCCGTCCCAGTGCTTCCGGTCGGCATACGGCCAGGTTCGTTCAAGATTGGGCAACCGCGTTCGCCACTCGTACTCTTTCCATCCGGTTCCGAATTCGCCCAACAGCAGCAACTGGAGCGAAAAATTGAAATGCGCCTCTGCATAGTCCGGTTTTGAGGCGACCGCGGCGCGATAGCATTCCAGGGCGCCGGTCGGGTCACCCTCCTGCTCCAGAAGGCAGCCAAGGCTGTGGCTGGCTTCGGCGTAGGACGGTCTCGATGCGACCGCAAGCCGGTAGTGGACGATCGCCTGCGCGCGTTCCCCCGCCTCGACCAGCGCGGTTCCCAGGTTCTTGTGCGCCTCGGCCTGGCCGGCGTCAACCGTGATTGCCTCGCGATAGGCCGCGATGGCCTCTTGCGTCCTGCCCACGCTCTTGTAGGCGTTGCCGAGATTGTTGTGAACCTGCGCCTGCGCAAAATCGAGCGCGAGCGATTCCTCGTAGCCCTCGATTGCATCGTGAAGTTCGCCTCGTTCCTGAAGCGCACAGGCACGGAAGGCCAGGAGGTTGGCGAGCTGCCGGCGCGAGGCGGAATGCTCGGGCTGCTGCGCGAGGATCTGGCGGTAGCATTCCTCCGCCTCGTTCAACTCGCCCCTGTCCTGGCACTCGACCCCACGGCGCAGCAACGCGTCGACGTTCGCGTCGTCCTGCCGCGTGCCGGGATCGCTCTTGGAGAACCAGATCATGCGACCAGTTGGCGAATCGCGTCGCCGAGTCGCAAGATGACCTGCGCCCAGTCCTCATGCCGCCCTCTCCGGAACAGCCGCATCGTCGGATACCACGGACTGTCATCGCGTCCGAGGAGCCAGCGCCAATCGGGCGGAAATTGCGTCAAGGTCCATACCCGCCGGCCCAGGGCCCCGGCTAGGTGAGCCGTCGCGGTGTTAATTGAGATGATTAGATCGAGGTTCGACATCAGCGCGGCATCGTCCGCAAAGTCGCCGAGTTCCGCAGCCAGGTCGATCAGCCTCATACCCTGCGGTGGATGCGCCGCCTGGCTCGCGGCTTCGCCCCTCTGCAGGCTGTAATAGGTGATGCCTTGAATGCTCGCCAACGGCGCAAGCACGTCCAGGGAGAGCGTGCGCAGGGGCGAGATTCTGTTCCTGGTCTCGGTCGCCCAGTACAACCCCACCTTCAGCGACGCAGCATCCCCGGCAAGCCTCGCCCTCCACTTCTGCACTCGTTCAGCGTCCGGACGGACATAGGGCACCTGCGAGGGAATGGTCTGGGTCGTGGTGCCAAACACCCGCGGCAGGCTCATGAGCGGACAACTGACATCGAATGGGGGAAGCGGTTCCCCCGTCCCCAGCACCGCTGAAACACCCGGCACGGTTCCAAGCAGCGCTTTCAGCTTGGGCTGGCAACTGAGGATGACACGGCCGCCCCGCTCGGCAACCAACGGCACGTAGCGCACGAACTGGATGACGTCGCCGAATCCCTGCTCGGCATAGAGCAGGATCGTACGACCTTCCAGCGGCGCACCATCCCAGGCGGCGCGGCCGCCGGGCAACCAGGCGCCCTCGTG
>JANNXB010000542.1:0-7100 GCA_031409355.1 Betaproteobacteria bacterium
CGCGCCAGGCTGACCACGATCAGCACGAACACCCACAGCACCAGCGCGCGCCAGAGCAGGCCGACGGCGCTGTCGAGGTGCGGCGCGTCGGCGGCGTCGCCCAGGCCCAGTTCGGGCCGCGCCTGCAGGCCTTCGACTTCCATGAGCGGCATGCCGAGCTTCACGCCCAGCGCGCCGGCGCCGGAGGCGAGCACGATCCCGAGGTTCGGATCGGGCCAGGCCGGCGCCTGCGTGCGCCAGCAGTAGATCGCGTCCTCGAAGTCGCCGACCACGGCGAAGGCGGCGGCGGTGAGGCGGGCCGCCGGCCACTCCATCAGGAACCGCACCCTGGCCGCGAAGCGCCCGAACTCACCCTTGCCGCCCCAGCGCCGGTCGAGGAACGACGCCAGGCGGTAGAGGATCGCGCCGCTCGGGCCCGGCAGCACCACGAACCAGAACAGCACGGCGAACACGTTGCGCAGCGAGGCGGCGATCGCCTCCTCGATGGCCAGCCGCACGACTTCCTCGCGGCTGCGGTGCGTCGCGGATTCACCGCGCCAGGCGCCGATCAGCTCGCGCGCGTGATCAACATTTCCGTCGCGGATCGCGCCCTGAATGCCGGTGAAGAAATGGCTGAACTGGCGAAAGCCGAGCGTCAGGTAGAGCGCGGCGATGTTCAGCAGCAGCGCGGCGAAGATGCTGATCTCACGCAGCAGGAAGTAGAGCACGGCCGCGGCGGCCACCGGCGCCAGCGCCGCGATCAGCCAGGCGATGATGCCATGGCGCGCTTCGCCGGCGTTGAAGCTGCGCTCCAGCCAGTCGGCCCAGGACGCGAGCGCGCCCGCCACCGCCGTGCGGTCGCTTAGCGGGCGCCACTGTTCCAGCAGCAGCGCGGCGATGATGGCAATGACCCCCATGGATTCTGGAGTCTACCCTGCTCGCCGTGAACCTTGCGCGAGATAGCGGTAGAGGTTGATCAGCATTCCGGCAGTCGCGCCCCAGATGTAGTGCCGCTCGTGCGCGATCACGAAAAACTGGCGCGTGCGCCCCTGCCACTCGCGCGAATCGCGCCGGTGGTTGGCGGGATCGAGCAGGAGCGCGAGCGGCACCTCGAAGACTTCGCTTACCTCGCCCGGATCCGGCTGCAAATCGAAAGGCGGCGTGAGAACGCCCACCACCGGCGTGATGCGGTAGCCGGTGCCAGTAAGGTAATCGGGCAACCGGCCGAGCAGTTCGACGCGTCCCGCGTCCAGCCCGATCTCCTCGCGCGACTCGCGCAGCGCCGCCGCCTCCGGGCTCGCATCCTGCGGGTCGACGCGGCCGCCCGGGAAGCTGACCTGCCCCGAATGCATTTTCAGGTGCGGCGCACGCAGCGTGAGCAGGATCGTGAGGCCCGAATCTCGACTGACGATCGGCACCAGAACGGCGGCCGGCGTGCTCGCGCTGGCGCGCTCGGCTAGCGTGCCCTCGTCGCCGTACAGGCTTTCGGCAGGCGTAGCCGCTGTCGCAAAATGGCGACGCAGCCAGCCGGCATCCGGCGTTTCTTTCAGGGAACGAGCACCACCGACCCCGTCACGGGATCAGGACGACCGATCCGGTCGTTTTTCTCCCCTCGAGGTCGCGGTGCGCCTGTGCGGCGTCGGCGAGCTTGTACTTCGCCGTGGTCTCGATCTTCACCTTGCCCGACTTCACAATGTCGAACAGCGCGTTCGAACGCTCTACCAGGTCGGCGCGGCTGGCGATGTGCGTGGCCAGCGTCGGGCGCGTGACGAAGAGCGATCCCTTGGAGGCGAGGATGCCGAGGTTCACCGGCGCGACCGGGCCCGATGCATTGCCGAAAGTCACCATCAGGCCGCGCGGGCGCAGGCAATCCAGGGAGCCCTCCCACGTCGACTTGCCGACGCCGTCGTACACCACCGGCACGCCCTTGCCGCCGGTAAGCGCCTTCACCTTCTCGGCGAAATTCTCCGTGCTGTAGTTGATGACGTGATCGGCGCCGTGCGCCTTGGCGAGCGCCATCTTTTCCGCGGAGCCCGCGGTGGCGATGGTGGTGACGCCGAGCGCCTTGAGCCACTGGCAGGCGATCAGGCCGACGCCGCCCGCGGCCGCGTGCCAAAGTACGGTGTCTCCTTTGCTTACTTTAAAAGTCGAAAAAATCAAGTAGTGCACCGTGAGGCCCTTCAGCAGCATCGAGGCGGCCTGCTCCTCGGTGATGCCCTGCGGCAGCTTCACCATGCGATCGGCCGGCACGAGCCGCTGCTCGCAGTACGACCCCGCCAGGCCGGTGTAGGTTATCCGGTCACCGGCTTTCAGATCGGTCACGCCCGCACCGACCGCCTCGACCACTCCCGCGCCCTCGTTGCCGCCCACCTGCGGCAGCTGCATCGGGTACAACCCCGAGCGCTGGTAGGTGTCGACGAAGTTGACGCCGATCGCGGTGTGTCGGATGCGCACCTGCCCCTGCGCCGGGTCGCCGACCTCGACATCGTCGAGCTGCAGAACTTCGGGACCGCCCTGCTTGTGATACCTGACTGCCTTTGCCATTTGCTTCGTCTCCTGATTAAGGTTTCTTGTCTTTGTCCTGCGGCATCGTCATGTTCATCGCCTGCTGCATCGCCTGCTGCATGCCCTGCACCTGCTGCAGGCCGGCCTTCTGCATCTCCAGGCCCTGGATCGCCGCGCGCAGCATGTTCGTGTTCATGTTCAGCCACACTTCCACCGACTTCAGCTCGGTGATCCGCTTCTCGATCTCCTGCGGGTCCATGGTCGGCATCGCCATGCCGGGCACGGGCACGCCCAGCGGCCCCCACAGGCGCCGGAACATTTCGAAGGGATCCTGCGGCGTGCTGGAATCTGCCATGGCTTATTCCTCGCTGTCCTTGAAGAAGTCGCGTACTTCCTGCTCCCGAACCACGGTGTCCTGGTAGCCCAGGTCGATCAGGGTACGGCAGAACGAGTCCTCGAACAGCAGGTAGCTCGCCAGGTTCGAGCCCGAGCGGTTCATCGCCCCCGTGGGCCGCAGGATGAAGCGGATGGTCGCCGGCAGCTCATGCACGAAGCGCGCCGCGATGCGCTCCAGCGGCTGCGAGGGCGAGATGAACAGCACTTTCACCGGCCGCAGCGGCAGGTTGGCCTCGGCCAGCTTCTCCGCCGGGATCAGCTTTAGCGTGCGGTTGATGCGCTCCAGCCGCTCCAGGTCCACCGACAGGCCGTCGAGGAAGATCGAATTTAGCGCGTGACCCGCGACCTGGGCGAGCGAGGGATAGATATTGGAGCGCGCGCGCGACGCGTCGCCGGTCTGGCGTCCGGTGCCGACCACCAGCACGCGGTCCGCGCCCAGGTGCAGCGCGGGGCTGACCGGCGCGATCTGGCGCACCGAGCCGTCGCCGAAATACTCGCGGTGCACCTTGACCGCGGGAAAGATGAACGGCAGCGCGCTGGAGGCGAGCAGGTAATCCAGCTTTAGCGAGACAGCCGCGCCGATGCGCTGGTTGCGCTCCCAGCCTTCCAGCCCCGAGCCGCCCTGGAAGAACGAGACGCTCTGGCCCGTGGTGTAGCCGGAGGCGGTGACGCTCACCGCGTACAGCGCCCCGGAATCGATGTGGTCCTGGATCCGGTCGAAGGCCAGCGTGCGCTCCAGCATCTCCTTCAGCGGCGCGTTGTCGAGGAGCGAGATCGGGTTGTGGCGCGACAGCAGCATCATCGCGGAGAGCCAGCGCGCGCCGCTGCGCATGATGTGCGCCGCGTCGGTGCGGTAGATGTGGTGGCAATGCATGTTCTCCCAGACTTCCAGGAGGTTGCCGACGCCGCGGCTGAAGTCGTCGGCGTACACCGCGAGCGTGGTGGCGTTGATCGCGCCCGCCGAGGTGCCGCAGAGGATCGGGAACGGGTTCTTGACCGGGTTGCCGAGGATGTCGCGCACCGCCTTGACAACGCCGACCTGGTAGGCAGCCCGGGCGCCACCGCCAGTAAGTACCAATCCGGCGCGTGATTTCATATTAAACGGGTTTCACTAGAACAGGGTCTGCTCTTGCCCGCGCGGCGCGTTGGCGTCCGCCACCGTGAGCGCCGTCATGTTGACGATGCGCCGCACCGTGGCCGAGGGCGTAAGGATGTGCACCGGCCGCGCGGCGCCGAGCAGGATCGCGCCGATGGTGACGTTCTCGGACGAAGCGATTTTCAGCAGGTTGAACGAGATGTTGGCCGCGTCCAGGTTCGGCATCACGAGCAGGTTGGCCTCGCCGCGCAGGCGCGAATGCGGGAACACCTTCTGCCGGATCTCGTCCGAGAGCGCCGCGTCGCCGTGCATCTCGCCCTCGATCTCCAGTTCCGGCGCGCGCTCTGCGACCAGCTTTAGCGCCTGCTGCATCTTGCGCGCCGAAGGCAGTTCCGGCACTGAGCCGAAGTTCGAGCCCGACAGGAGCGCGGCCTTGGGCACGATGCCGAAGCGCCGGATCTCCTCGGCGGCGAGGATGGTCATCTCGGCGATGTGGTCGGCGTCCGGGTCCGGCGTGATGTAGGTGTCGCAGATGAACACGGTGCGGTCCTGCAGCAGCAGCGCGTTCATCGCGGCGTAGTGCTTCACGCCCTGGCGCCGGCCGATCACCTGGTCGACGTACTGCAGGTGCAGCGCGTGCGTGCCGAAGGTGCCGCAGAGCATGCCGTCGGCTTCGCCCTTGATCATCATCATCGAGCCGATCAGCGTGTTGCGCCGGCGCATCTCGACCCGCGCGTACTCGGGCGAGACGCCCTTCCTTTCGGTCAGCCGGTGGTAGGTGGTCCAGTAGTCGCGGTAGCGCGGATCGCTCTCCGGGTTGACCAGCTGGAACTCGCGTCCGGCGCGGATGCGCAGGCCGAGTCGCTCGATGCGCTGCTCGATCACCTGCGGCCGCCCGATCAGCGTCGGCTTGGCGAGGCCCTCGTCGATCACGATCTGCGCCGCGCGCAGCACGCGCTCGTCTTCGCCCTCCGCGTAGACGACGCGCTTGGGCGAAGCGCTCGCCGCCGAGAACAGCGGCTTCATGATCATGCCGGAGTGGTAGACGAACTGGGTGAGCGAGGCGCGGTAGGCGTCCAGGTCCGCCAGCGGGCGCGTCGCGACGCCCGAATCCATCGCCGCCTTGGCCACCGCCGGCGCGATCCTGCCGATCAGGCGCGGATCGAAGGGCCGCGGGATCAGGTACTCGGGACCGAAGCGCAGATCCTGCCCGCCGTAGGCCATCGCCACGATGTCGGAGGCTTCGGCCTGCGCCAGTTCGGCGATCGCGCGCACGGCGGCAAGCTCCATCTCGGTGGTGATGGTGGTCGCGCCGACGTCCAGCGCGCCGCGGAAGATGAACGGAAAGCACAGGACGTTGTTGACCTGGTTCGGATAGTCGCCGCGCCCGGTGGCGATGATGCAGTCCGGGCGCGCCTCCTTGGCGAGTTCGGGGAGGATCTCCGGCTCCGGGTTGGCAAGCGCCAGGATCAGCGGCCGCTCGGCCATCTTCTTCAGCATCGCGGGCTTGAGCACGCCGCCCGCCGACAGGCCGAGGAACACGTCGGCCCCGGCGATGACCTCGTCCAGGGTGCGCGCCTTGGTCTCGACCGCGAACAGCGCCTTGTCCGGGTCCATCTCCTCCTTGCGGCCCTTCCACACCACGCCCTTGATGTCGGTGACGATGATGTTGCCGCGCGGCAGTCCCATTTTTACGAGAAGCTCCAGGCAGGCAAGGGCCGCGGCGCCGGCGCCGGAAACGACCAGCTTGATCCCATCTATTTTTTTCCCGATGACCTTCAAGCCATTCAGGAACGCGGCCCCCACGATGATCGCGGTGCCGTGCTGGTCGTCGTGGAACACCGGGATCTTCATGCGCGCGCGCAGCTTGCGCTCGACGATGAAGCACTCGGGCGCCTTGATGTCCTCGAGGTTGATGCCGCCGAAGGTGGGTTCGAGCGAGGCGATGATTTCGACCAGCTTGTCCGGGTCGCGCTCGTCGATCTCGAGGTCGAAGCAGTCGATGCCGGCGAATTTCTTGAACAGCACCGCCTTGCCTTCCATGACCGGCTTGGCGGCGAGCGGCCCGATCGCGCCCAGGCCCAGCACCGCGGTGCCGTTGGTGATCACCGCGATCAGGTTGGCGCGCGAGGTGAGGTGCACCGCCTGCGCCGGGTCGCGCTTGATCTCCTCGCAGGGCGCCGCCACGCCGGGCGAATAGGCGAGCGCGAGGTCGCGCTGGTTGGTGAGCTGCTTGGTGGCGAGGATCGAGATCTTGCCGGGACGCGGCAGGCGGTGGTACTCGAGGGCACTCTTCCTCAACTCCTCGTCCACCGGGTTTCCTCTTCACGCGCCTGGGATCGGGTAAAAATTATATCCGTATAATCCCTTTTCCCTTGAACACCGTGGCACGCACCTACACCCTCGTTCGTGCGGCGATTCGCGCCGCGGAAATCCAGCCGTTCGTGGTGATGGACGTGCTTGCGCGGGCCCACGCGCTCGAGGCAGCGGGCCGGCGCGTGGTCCACATGGAGATCGGCGAACCCGACTTCAGCGCCGCGCCCCAGGTGGTGGAAGCCGCAGTGCGCGCGCTGCGCGATGGACGCACCGCATACACCGCGACGCTCGGTCTGCCCGCCCTGCGGCAGGCAGTCGGGGAGCATTACCGCAGTTGTTTTGGTGTCCGGGTTTCTGATTCAAGAATTGCAATAACTGCAGGGGCGTCAGGCGGTCTTCTCCTGACCCTGGCGCTGTATGTCAATCCGGGCGACGAGATCCTGGTGCCGGATCCGGGCTATCCCGGTTACCGTCACATGGTGCGCGCCTTTGAAGGGACCGCACGCGCGCTAAAGGTTGCGCCGGCGTCGAATTTCCAGCCGACGTTGGAGATGGTGCGCGCGGCCTGGGGCCCGCGCACGCGCGGCCTGCTGCTCGGCTCGCCTTCCAATCCCACCGGCACCGTCATTGCGCGAAAGGAACTGGAGGGGATCGCGCGCTTCATCGCGCAACGCGGCGGCGTGCTGATCGTGGACGAAATCTACCAGGGCCTCGTATACGGGGAATCCGCGGCGACGGCCATCGGGCTCCCGGGCGAGGTGGTCGTCGTCAACAGCTTCTCGAAATACTTCTGCATGACCGGCTGGCG
>JANNXB010000543.1:0-2943 GCA_031409355.1 Betaproteobacteria bacterium
TTTTGCAGGGCATCCGCGGTGCCGGCGTGGAAGTATTCGCCCTGCGTCATGGTGGCGATGGTCTTCAGGGTTTCTTCGTCCAGGCGCACGCGGAAGGACCAGCCCTCGAAGCCGATGACCTCGCCCGAAGTGGTGCCGAAGCCCACGGTGAAGACGCGCACGCCGCGGTCGGCGGCCAGCTTCGCGATCTCGATCGGGTCGGGGCCGGTGGTGCGCTGGCCGTCGGTCATCAGGATGATCACGGCGGAGTTGTAGGAACCCGGCGGCACCGGCTTGAAGTCCTTTTTCGGGTCCTTCTTGCCCTCGCCGATGGGCGCGTTGCGCGGCGCATCGCGGCCGAAGATCGCGCTGCTGACGTCGAAGCCGGCGTCCGGGAACAGGGTGGCGAGGGAAACGATGAGGCCGCTGCCGGTGGCGGTGGCGCGCTGCAGCTGCATGCGGTCGATGGCCGCATAGACGGCCTCGCGGTCGTTGGTGGGCGTCTGCACCAGCGTCGCGGTGGCCGCGAAGGTCACGATCCCGACCTGCGCTTTCGCGGGCAGGTCGGCGACGAACTTCTTGGCCGCGGCTTGCGCGGCTTCGATCCGGCTTGGCAGGACGTCCTTGGCGCGCATGCTGCCGGAGGCATCCAGCGCGAGGATGATGGTCTGCTTCTGCGACGGCAGGACGATGGTTGCCGAGGGTCGCGCCATCGCGACGATCAGCAGCGCGATGGCGAGCAGGAACAGCGCGGGGGGCACGTGGCGGCGATACTTCGAGTCGATGCCCATCGCTTCCTTGATCATGCCGAGGTTGGCGTAGCGCACCGCGGCCTTGCTCTTGCGCCGGAGCAGCCAGACGTACAGGCCGATCAGCAGCGGCAACAGTGCGAAGAACCAGAGAAGTTCCGGCCAGGCGAAGGTAAGGGCTTTCATGCCACTTTCTCCAAATGCTTGGGCAGGCCGCTGCCCCCAGCAAGCCGGCTGCGGCGCTTGCGCAGGTCGGCGAAGCGCATCAGCGCATCCACCAGGTCGCCATCGGTGGCGAGTTCCAGGCAATCCACGCCGGCGCGCGAAAGAGCGAGGCGCAGCTCCCGCTCGCGCCTCTCTGCCACCGAGGCGAAGCGCTTGCGGAAGCCCTTGTCGTGCGTGTCGACGAACAACTGCTCTCCGGTCTCGGAGTCCTGCATCACCAGCATGCCCATGTCCGGCAATTCGCGCTCCAGCGGATCATAGAGCCGTACGGCCACCACCTCGTGGCGCTGCGACAGGTGCGCCAGCGGCTCCGCCCAGCCAGGCTCGCTGAAGAAATCCGAAACGATGAACACAATCGAGCGCCGCCGCATCACCTGGAACGCGGTGCGCAGGAATTCGCGCAGGTCGGTGCCTCCGGAACGCGGCAGTTCGGGACGCGACAGCAGCTTGTGCAGCACGGCCAGGACGTGGCGCCGGCCGCTGCGTGCCGGGATCACGGTATCGACGTGATCGCCGTAGAACAAGGCGCCGACCCTGTTGCCCTGGCGCGTCAGCAGGCGCGCGAGAACGGTGATGAATTCAGTGGAGATCGAGCGCTTCTTGGTCTGCGAACCGAAATCGATCGACGGGCTCAAGTCGAGCAGGAACCAGGCGGTGACTTCCCGGTCCTCGTGGAATTCGCGCACGTACGGCGTGTTCAGGCGCGCGGTGACGTTCCAGTCGATGTGGCGCACGTCGTCGTGGTACTGGTATTCGCGCAGGTCGGCAAGATCCAGGCCGGTGCCGCGGAACAGCGTCCGGTAATCGCCGTGCAGCATCCCGTCCAGGCGGCGGATCACCGTCCACTCCAGCCGGCGGAGGACCTGCTCCGCAACGTTGGGACTGCTAGGCTTGGGCGGCGAAGCTGACATGGTTTTCCAGCGGCTTTTCCGGGGCCGGAATTTTCCGCAGGAAGCGGTGGATCAGTTCGTCTGCCGTAATGGCTTCGGCCAGCGCTTCGTAGGTCAGCACCAGCCGGTGGCGGAACACATCCGGCACAAGGTCGATGACGTCCTGCGGCAGCACATAGGTCCGGCCGCGCAGGTGGGCGAGCGCCCGCGAGCCCTCGATCAAGTGGATCGGCCCGCGCGGGCTCACGCCGAACGAGAGGAACTTCGCCAGGTCGGGCAAACCGTGCTGGGCCGGGTCGCGTGTCGCCGTGGCCAGTTTCACCGCGAACTTGATGAGCGAAGGATCGACGTACACCTTGCGGCACTCGCCCTGCAGCGCGGCAAGTTCCTCGGTGCTGCTCACCGCGGAGACCGCGCTCTCGACGCCCGTGACGCGCTCCACGATGACGAATTCCTCCACTTCGGTCGGATAGCCGACCAGGACCTTCATCATGAAGCGATCCACCTGCGCCTCGGGCAGCGGGTAGGTGCCCTCGGTCTCGATCGGGTTCTGCGTCGCCATGACGAGGAAGGGCGCTGGCACCTTGTGCGTTTCGCCCGCGATGGTCACCTGGCGCTCCTGCATCACTTCGAGGAGCGCGCTCTGCACCTTGGCCGGCGCGCGGTTGATCTCGTCCGCCAGCAGGAGGTTGGTGAACACCGGCCCGAGCGAAGTCGAGAATTCGCCCGTCTTCTGGCTATAGATGCGTGTCCCGACAAGGTCGGCGGGCACCAGGTCCGGAGTGAACTGGATACGGCGGAACGTGCCGCGGATAGTGCGCGCCAGCGTCTTCACGGTAAGCGTCTTGGCCAGGCCCGGCACGCCTTCCACCAGCAGGTGTCCCTGCGCCAGCATCGCCACCATGACGCGCTCCAGGAAATGGTCCTGGCCGACGACGATTTTCTTCACCTCGTAGTGAATTTTTTCCATTGCTTGCCTCGTTAGAACGGCGGTACGCCCACCGCCATCGCCGCGTTCTCGATCGGTACAGCGAAACCGATGCCGATAAACACGCGCTGCTGGGTGGGATTGAGGATGCCCGTGACGATGCCAACCACCT
>JANNXB010000544.1:0-10833 GCA_031409355.1 Betaproteobacteria bacterium
GCGCGCCATCGTCGAGGCGACCGACCTGCCGGTATCGGCGGATCTGGAAAAAGGCTTCGGAGATGCGCCAGAAGCCGCCGCCGAAACGATCCGGCTCGCCGCGGGCGTCGGCCTGGTCGGCGGCTCGATCGAAGATGCGACGGGCGACAAGGACAGGCCTCTCTACGACATCGGCCAGGCCGTCGAACGCGTCGCCGCGGCGGCGCAGGCGGCGCGCGCGCTCGGCTTCCCGTTCCTGCTCACCGCGCGCTCGGAGAATTTCCTGCGCGGTAACCCCGACCTGGACGACACCATCAAGCGGCTGCAAGCCTACGAAAAGGCGGGCGCCGACGTGCTGTTCGCGCCCGGCCTGCCCGACCTCGCTGCGGTGAAAACGGTATGTGCGTCGTTGTCGAAGCCATTCAATTTCATGGTCGGCATCAAAGGCAAGTCGTTCACAGTGGCCGAACTCGAAGCGGCCGGCGTACGGCGCATCAGCCTGGCGACATCCCTGTACCGGGCGGCAATGAGCGGACTGGTGGAAGCTGCCACGGAAGTCAAAGAGAAAGGCAGCTTCGGCTATCTCGACCGCTCGGTATCGACGCCCGACCTGTACAAGCTGATGGAGAAGCCGGAGGGCTAGAGGTTCCGCAGTACCTGCACTGCCTGATCCACCCGCTCCACCGCGATCACCTCGATCCCGGCGATCTTTGCTTTCGGCAGGTTGGCCTTGGGCACGATTGCCTTCTCGAAGCCGAGTTTCGCGGCTTCCTTCAGCCGGTCCTGGCCGCGCGGCGCCGGGCGCACTTCGCCGGCCAGGCCGACCTCGCCGAACACGACTGTCTTGCTTGGTATGGCCCTGTCAGTCAGGGAAGAAACTACCGCCAGGCAAACGGCCAGATCCGCCGCCGGCTCGCCGATGCGCACGCCGCCCACCGCGTTCACGAAAACATCCTGCTCGAAGGTGGCGATGCCAGCATGGCGGTTGAGCACGGCGAGCAGCATGGCGAGGCGGTTCTGCTCCAGGCCGACCGACAGGCGGCGCGGATTGGGCGTGTGCGCGCTGTCCACAAGTGCTTGAATCTCAACAAGTAAAGGCCGCGTGCCTTCCAGGGTTGCCAAAACGCAGGAGCCGGCGACATTCTTCCCGTGGTTGGAGAGGAACAGCGCGGAAGGATTGCTGACCGCACGCAGGCCCTTGTCGGTCATGGCGAACACGCCAAGCTCGTTGACCGCGCCGAACCGGTTCTTCACCGCGCGCACCAGCCGGAAACTCGAGTGCGGGTCGCCCTCGAAGTACAGCACCGTATCGACGATGTGCTCTAGCACGCGCGGGCCGGCGATCGCGCCTTCCTTGGTGACATGGCCGATGATGAACAGCGCGGTGCCGCTCTTCTTGGCATGGCGCGCGAGCTGCGCCGCGCACTCGCGCACCTGCGCCACGGAACCCGGCGCCGATTGCAACGCCTCGGACCAGAGCGTCTGGATCGAATCCACCACCGCGACCTCCGGCCGCTGTGCCTGGAGCGAGGCCACGATGCGTTCGAGCTGGATCTCGGCGATCAGGTGCACCGCGCGTGCGTCCAGCGCCAGGCGCCGCGCGCGCATCGCCACCTGCTCCGCCGATTCTTCGCCTGATATGTAGAGGGTTTTGCTAGAACTTCCCATACTGGAAAGGGCCTGGAGCAAGAGCGTGGACTTGCCGATTCCCGGATCGCCGCCGATCAACACCACCTGCCCCGCCACCAGGCCGCCCCCAAGCACCCGGTCGAGTTCGCCTATGCCTGTGGACAGTCGTTCAAGTTCGCGCGTTTCGACGTCGTGCAATGAGACCGCGCCGGGCGCCGCGCCCGAAATGCGCTTCACCGAACCGCGCTCGGACAGTGTCTCTGTCAACGTTCCCGCCGCGCCGCAGGACGGGCAGGCGCCGAACCACTGCAGCGCCGTCGCGCCGCAATCGGAACAGACGTAGGCTGACTTGGCTTTTCTCAAGTCTCGACGACCGGCACGCGAGGCGCCAGGGCGCAGAGCAATTCATAGCTGACGGTCCCTGCGGCCTGGGCGACCTCGTCGCAGGGCAGGCCTTCGCCCCAGAGTGTCACGGGGGTCCCCACATAGGCTTCGGGGATGTCGCTGATATCCACGCACATCATGTCCATCGACACCCGGCCGACCGTCACAGTGCGCTGCCCGGCGACCAGTACCGGGGTGCCGGAGGGTGCATGCCGCGGATAGCCATCGGCATAGCCGCAGGAAACCACGCCGATGGTCATTTCCTGAGCCGCTTCGTAGGTCATGCCATAGCCGATCCGCTCTCCCGCCTGCAGGTGCTGCACGCCGATGAGCTCGCCGGTCAGCGTCATGGCGGGCCGCAGGCCGATGTCCTCGGCGGTCTTGAACGCGAACGGCGAGCAGCCATAGAGCATGATCCCGGGCCTTACCCAGTCGGCGCTCGTTTCCCCGGCGAAGCGCAGCAGGGCCGCAGAATTCGCAAGCGATCGGGGCGCCTCAAAGGGTTGCGTCAGCTCGTTGAACCACTGCAATTGCGCCGCGATGCCGCCGTCGCCGTCGGCATCCGCGAAATGCGTCATGAGGGTCACCGAAGCAATGCCGGGATTGTTCTCCAGCGCGTTCCAGGCCAGGCGCACGTTGTCCACCGCGAAACCCAGCCGGTTCATGCCGCTGTTCACCTTGAGGTACACGTCGAGCGAGCCTGTGATGCCGGTTTTCTCCAGCATCTCGATCTGCTCGATATTGTGGATCACCGGCGTCAGCCGGTGTTGCAGCAGCAGCGCGATATCCTCGGGCTTGAAGAAGCCTTCCAGCATGAGGATCGGTTTTTCGTTGCCCGCCTCGCGCAGGCGCAGCGCGTCATCGAAGTCCAGCAGCGCGAATCCGTCGGCGTCACGCAGAGCCTTCGCGCTGCGCAGCAGTCCATGCCCGTAGGCATTCGCCTTGACCACCGCCCAGATCTTCGCGCCACCGGCATGCTGCCGGGCAATCGCAAGATTATGTGCGAACGCCGCGGAACTGATGGTGGCGCGAATCGGCCTGGGCATGGTTCGCAGGATACTCGCCGCGCGGACAAAGGTCATCATTGGCCGCGCAAAGCACGGCGTGCCGTGCTATAAAACCGCCGGCATGGGCTCCGGTTTCTACATCATCATGGCGGCGCAGTTTTTTTCTTCGCTCGCCGACAATGCGCTGCTGATTGCGGCGATCGCGCTGTTGGCGCAGGCCGACTCACCCGCGTGGCTGACGCCCTACCTGAAATTCTTCTTCGTTATCTCCTACGTCGTGCTCGCGCCCTATGTCGGCGCTTTCGCCGACCGGCTGCCCAAGGGCGCGGTGATGTTCATCGCCAACACCATCAAGATTGTCGGCTGCGCGATGATGCTGTTCGCGGTCAACCCGCTCGTCGCCTATGCACTGGTCGGACTCGGCGCGGCGGCATATTCGCCGGCCAAGTACGGCATCCTTACCGAATACCTGCCGCACTCGAAACTGGTATTGGCGAATGGCTGGATCGAGGGATTGACGGTGACCTCGATCATCCTCGGCGTGGTGCTGGGCGGCCTGCTGATCCGCGTCGGAGTATCAGACGTGCTGCTCGGTTTCGACCTGCCCTACTTCGACACCGGGATTGACACCTCGACTGAGGCCGCCGTCGCGATCATCATCGCGGTCTACGCCATTGCGGCGGTGTTCAACCTGTACATACCTCGAACCGGGGTAGCGATGAAGCCCCTGCCCGCACATCCGCTGGACACCCTGCGGGATTTCTCACGCTGCGTCGTCAGCCTCTGGCGCGACAAACTCGGCCAGATCTCGCTCGCGGTGACGACCCTGTTCTGGGGCGCCGGCGCGACACTGCAGTTCATCGTCATCGACTGGTCGCGCGAAGCGCTCGGCTACAACCTCTCGGATGCGTCAATGCTCCAAGGCGTTTGCGCCTTCGGCATAGCGCTGGGCGCGGTGCTGGCCTCGATGCGCGTGCGCCTGGACCACGCCGTGAAGGTGATTCCGCTCGGCATCGCCATGGGGTTGATCGTGCTCCTGATGAACGTGGCGCGCGACGTCTGGCTCGCGGTGCCGCTGATCGTGCTGATCGGCGCTTTGGCCGGATTCTTCGTCGTGCCGATGAACGCCCTGCTGCAGCACCGCGGCCATCACCTGGTCGGCGCCGGGCGCTCGATCGCGGTGCAGAACTTCAACGAGAACATATCGATCCTCGCGATGATCGCGCTTTACTCGCTGCTCCTCGCCTTGGGCCTGTCGATCTACTGGGTGATCACCCTGTTCGGCCTGTTCGTCGCCGGCACCATGACGATGGTCCTTTACTGGTACCGCTACAACCGCCGCCTGCACGCGCAGGAAATCGACAGGCTGCTCGCCTTCGCCCGCGCCGAAGGCGGGCACCACTAGAAAATCGGGGGCAGTGCCCGACTACAGGCCGATCGTTTTTGCGGCAAACACCAGGTCGGCCCAGGCCTTGGCCTTGTCGGGCAGGGTTCGCAGCAGGTAGGCCGGGTGGTAGGTGACGATCAGCGGCACTCCGGCATATTCGTGGACCTTGCCGCGCAGGCTCGCGATCGTGGCATCGGTGCCGAGCAATGCCTGCGCCGCAAAGCGCCCCATGGCCAGGATCAGTTTCGGCTTGATGAGCTCGATCTGCCGCAGCAGGTGTGGCGAGCATGCCGCGACCTCGTCGGGCTCCGGATTGCGGTTGCCGGGCGGCCGGCACTTCAGGACGTTGGCGATATAGACGTTCTTCCCCCTGGCGAGGGAAATCGACGCCAGCATGTTGTCCAGCAGCTTGCCGGCCTGGCCCACGAAGGGCTCGCCGAGGCGATCCTCTTCAGACCCGGGCGCTTCGCCCACCAGCATCCACTGCGCTTTCTCGTCGCCAACGCCGAACACCGTCTGGGTGCACCCGGGACGCAGCTTGCAGTCGGTGCAGCCGGCCACCTTCGCCTTTAGCTGCGGCCAGTCCATCAGCGAAATGCTGCCTTGCTCGGGCTTTTCCTGGGTTGTACGCAGTCTCCAAACCGGAGAAAGGCCCATCTCGGTCAGAATCTCGCTGCGTCGGCTCACAGCGCGAGGGTAAGGACCAACGCGTCTTCGCGCCCGGCAGGCGCCGGGTAGTAGCCCGGGCGCACCGCGACTTCGTGGAAACCAAAACGCCCGTACAGCACCTTGGCGGCGAGGTTGCTCGGCCGTACTTCGAGAAAAATATGCTGGGCGCCGCGGCCGCGCGCCAGCCGCATCGCTTCCTTCAGCAAGGCGCTGCCATGGCCGGCGCGCTGGCGCGATGCGGCCACTGAAAGGTTCAGGAGGTGGCCCTCGCCCGCGGCGACGAGCAGGACGAAGTAGCCCAGCAGTTCATGGTCCAGGCGCCAGGTCCAGCACTGGTAGCCGGCGCGCAGGGAATCGGCGAAATTGCCCCGTGTCCATGGATGCGAATAGATCGCGCCTTCGATCGCCATCACTTCGGCGAGGTCGCTATCCTCCATGCGGACGAGGCGCGGCGCGTCCTTCAGCACGGCGCTCATCGCGCGCTCCGTTCCTCGATGGTGAATGCCACCTTGTCGCGCACGTAGAGCGGCGCCGCAAGCGCGGCATCCACGCCCTCTCCCGCGGCCAGACGCGGCGCCGCGAGGCGCGCCACCGCGACTGCAGATGGATGAATGTCCGGAATCACGTTGCTCAACCCCAATGACCCATAAGTGGCGAATCCGTTGCCGCAACCGACCCAACCCTCGCCCGGCGGCACCCGCAGCGCAACCGGCGCAACGCATTGCGCCGGTACGATTTCGCGCCAGCGAAAACCGTCCTTCTCTATCGCCGAATAATACACTTCGCGCATGCGCGCATCGAGGCAGGCGACGACGCGCGCGGCGCCGCATTCTTCGGCCATCGCCTCCAGCGTCGGGATGCCGACGACGGGCAAGTCGCGAGCGAAAGCCAGACCCTGCGCCACACCGCATGCAATGCGCAACCCGGTGAAGGAGCCCGGCCCGGCGCCGAATGCGACCGCGTCGAGTTGCGCGATCGAAATGCCGGCCGATGCGAGCAGGCGGCCAAGCATCGGCAGCACGAGCTCGCCGTGCCTGTTGCCGGCCCGCTCCTCCGCGCCGGCAACCTCGCCGTCGACCCAGACCGCGACCGAGCACCACTCCGTCGCGGTTTCGAAGGCGGCAAATTTCATCGAAGCATTCTAGCTATACTCACGCCCATGACCGAACACAAGATTGCGGTGATCCCCGGCGATGGCATCGGACGCGAAGTGATGCCCGAAGGCGTGCGCGTTATGGAGGCGGTGGGCGCGAAGCACGGCATTTCCTTCCAGTGGAAGGAATTCGATTGGAGCTGTGACTGGTACAAGGCGCACGGCAAGATGTGCCCGGACGACGCGCCGCAGATCCTGCGCGGCTTCGACGCGGTCTATTTCGGCGCCGCGGGCAATCCGGCGATCGTGCCCGACCATATCTCCGCCTGGGGCCTGCTGATCAACTTCCGCCGCTGGTTTGACCTCTACGTCAACCTGCGCCCGGTGCGGCTCTTCGAGGGCCTGCCCTGCCCGCTGGCCGGCAGGAAGCCCGGCGACATCGACTACATCGTGCTGCGCGAGAACACCGAGGGCGAATACGGCAACGTCGGCGGCCGCATGTACGAAGGCACCGACAACGAGGTCGTGACACAGCTTTCGGTCTTCAGCCGCAAGGGCGTGGACAGGATAATGAAGTACGCCTTCGAGATGGCGAAGACGCGCGACAAGCACGTCACCAGCTGCACGAAATCCAACGGCATCTCGATCACCATGCCGTACTGGGACGAGCGCTTCGCCGCGATGAAGAAGAACTATCCGGACATCCGCACCGACCAGTATCACGTCGACGGCCTGTCGATCCAGATGGTGTTGAACCCGGACCGCTTCGATGTCATCGTCGCCTCCAACCTGTTCGGCGACATCCTTTCCGACCTCGGCCCGGCGACGGCGGGAACGATCGGCATCGCCGCCTCCGGCAACATCAACCCGGAGCGCACGGCGCCTTCCATCTTCGAACCGGTGCACGGCTCCGCGCCGGACATCGCCGGGAAGAAAATCGCCAACCCGATCGGCCAGATCTGGTCCGGCGCGCTGATGCTGGAGCACCTCGGCCATCCCGAGGCCGCTGCCGACATAGTGCGCGCCATCGAGCGCGTCATCATCGACGGCCCGCACACGCCCGACATGAAAGGCAAGGCTTCGACTTCCGAGCTCGGCGCGGCAGTGGCGAACGCGGTGCGATCGCAATCCAGAATAGCCGCTTGAAGACCTACCGCATTGCGTCGATCCCCGGTGATGGGATCGGCATCGAAGTGATCGCCGCCGGCGTTGAAGTCCTAAACGTCCTCTCCGAAAAAGAGGGCTTCAAACTCGCATTCGAGCATTTCGACTGGAGCTCGAAGCGCTACCTCGAAAAAGGCGCCTACATCCCCGAAGGCGGGCTTGAGAAGCTCAAGACCTTCGACGCAATCTTCTTCGGCGCCGTCGGCTCACCCGATGTACCCGACCATATCTCGTTGTGGGGACTGCGGCTGCCGATCTGCCAGGGCTTCGACCAATACGCCAACGTCCGGCCATCGCGGGTGTTGCCTGGAGTTACCTCGAAGCTGGAGGGCGGGGACAGGATCGACTGGGTCATCATTCGCGAGAACTCCGAAGGCGAGTACTCCGGCTCGGGCGGCCGCGTCCACAAAGGCCTGCCAGAGGAAATTGCAACGGAGACTTCCGTTTTCACGCGAGTCGGCGTTGAACGGATCCACCGCTTTGCGTTCGAACTAGCCAGCAAGCGAAAAAGAAAGCACCTCACGCTGGTCACCAAATCAAACGCGCAGCGCCACGGCATGGTGCTGTGGGACGAGATCTTCTACGAGGTCGCGAAAAAGTATCCGGACGTGAAAACCAACCGCGTGCTGGTGGACGCGGTCACGACGCTGATGGTCCTCAAGCCCGAGTCGCTCGACACCATCGTCGCCTCCAACCTGCATGCCGACATTCTTTCGGATCTCGCTGCCGCGCTGTCGGGCTCGCTCGGCATCGCGCCGACCGCCAACCTGAACCCGGAACGGAAATTTCCGTCCATGTTCGAGCCGATCCACGGCTCCGCCTTCGACATCACCGGCAAGGGTATCGCCAACCCGATCGCGACCTTCTGGACCGCGGCCATGATGCTCGAGCACCTCGGCGAGCCGAAGGCCGCGGCGCGGCTCATGCAGGCGATCGAGCGCACGACGGAGGAACAGGTATTCACCCCCGACCTCGGCGGCGTGCACGACACGCGCGCCGTTACCAACGCCGTCAAGCGCGCGCTCTAGCGGGATAACATGCGCCGATGAATACGGCCGTCATCCTTCCGTTCTGGGTCTTCGTCGTCGTCCTCGTGCTAGCCGCCTGGGCCGCCTACGACAAGCTGCTGATGCCGGCCCTGCGCTGGTTCCTCGCCGGGCGGACAAACGTGGTGCTGGAGGAAGTTTCAACGCGCCTGCGCATCAGCGTGCGCCCGTTCCAGCGCACCCGGCGCCAGATCCTGATCCACCGCCTGCTGGGGGATCCGAAGGTGCAGACCGCCGTCGAGCAGTACGCCGCTGAGCACAAGGTTCCGCTGCCGGTGGTGCTGGCGACCGTGGAGCGTTATGCACGCGAGATTGTTCCGGCATTTAACGCGTATCTGTACTTCCGCATCGGCAACTGGATCGGGCGCAAGGTATCGCAGGGCCTGTACCGCGTGCGGCTGGGATTCGTCGATACCGAGGCGCTCAAGTCGGTGCCTGAGAACTCCACGGTGGTGTTCGTGATGAACCACCGCTCGAACATGGACTACATCCTCGCCGGCTACCTGGCGGCGGACCAGGCGGCGCTGTCCTACGCGGTGGGCGAATGGGCGCGCATCTGGCCGTTGGCCGCGCTGATCCGCTCCATGGGCGCCTACTTCGTGCGGCGCAATTCCAAGGACGAACTGTACCGGCGCGTGCTGGAGCGCTACATCGCGATGGCCACGCAGGCCGGCGTGCCGCAGGCGGTGTTTCCGGAAGGCGGCCTGACGCGCGACGGGCTGATGCGCGAGCCGCGCCTGGGCGTCGTGGATTACATGCTGCGCGGCTTCTGGCTGGATGGGCAGCGCGACCTGGTGTTCGTGCCGCTCGGCCTGAACTACGACCGCGTGCTGGAGGACCGCACGCTGCTGCTGTCCGGGGATCCGAGCGCGCGCAAGCCAGGGCGCTTCTGGGCGGCATGGAACACGCTCGGCTTCGCCGCCAACAACCTGCGTCTCATGCTGAACAGCGAATGGCGCCGCTTCGGCTACGCCTGCGTCAATTTCGGCGCGCCGGTGTCCATGCGCGAATATTGCGCGCAGCAGGGCCTGGATTTCCAGAAGCTCTCGGGCGAAGAGCGCAGGCGCGCGATCGGCGACCTGGGCACCCACCTGATGACCGCGGTCGGCCGCATCGTGCCCGTGGTGCCGGTGCCACTCATTACCGCTGTATTTCTCAAGAATGATCCGAAACCGATTTCAGAGCTGGAACTGAAATCGCAAGTGGAACAACTCATCGAGAAGCTTGAAGCCGCGGGCGCGCACGTCTACATCCCGCGCAAGGACCTCGACTACGCGGTCACCGTCGGCCTGCGCATGCTCACGCTGCGCCGCCTGGTGGACGAAAAGGACGGCCTGTTCGCGGTGCGGCCCGCCGAATTGCCGCTGATCCGCTACTACGCCAACTCCATCGCCCATCTGGGCTGACTGCGGACGAATGCGAACAACCTAGCGCTTTTCGAGGTCCCGGTTCGCGTCCTGCACGTCGCGCCGCAGCCGTTGGCGCTCTTCCGGGGTGCGGCCCGGCTCGAAACCGCGCCGCTCGCGCGCCTCGTCGCGCGTCATGTTGCCGCCGCGCACCTGTTCGCGCAGGCGTTGGCGGTCTTCCAAGCTCATGCGACGCTCCGGCGGCGGCATGGTGCGTCCATGGTCGCCACGATGCCGCTCCTGCCCCGGTTGGGCCAGCGCGGGGCAAATCATGACGGCGAGCAGGAGGGAAACGAGGATTTTCATTTGTTGGGGCATGGTACGTGCCCCCTGCATCCCCTGGAATGTTTCGGAATTCGAAATTTGTAACAAATCGTGTCCACCGTTGTCTTAGGTAACACGTTGTTTCAATACCCAACGCTCACCGGGGTACCCTGCCGCCCATGACGGAACTGAAAACCAGAATACTGGTAGTAGACGACGACCAGCGCCTGCGCGAACTGGTGGTGCGGTACCTGACCGAACAGGGTTTCGAAGCCCGCGCCGTTCCGGACGCGGCTGGCATGGACAAGCAACTGGCGCGGGAGCGCTACGACCTGGTCGTGCTCGATCTCATGCTGCCGGGCGAGGACGGCCTGGCGATCTGCCGCCGGCTGCGTGGCGCGGGCAACGGCTCGGCGAGTGGCCCGGCGATTGTCATGCTGACCGCCAAGGGCGACGAGGTCGACCGCATCGTGGGCCTGGAGATGGGCGCCGACGACTACCTGCCAAAGCCGTTCAATCCGCGCGAGCTGGTGGCCCGCATCAACGCGGTGCTGCGCCGCCGCCAGCCGGCCGGCCCGCCAGGCGCGCCGGCGAGCGAAACCGAGACGCAGCGCTTCGGCACCTTCGAATTCAACCTTGCGACGCGCAGCCTGACCCGCGACGGCAAGCAGGTGCCGCTCACCACCGGCGAGTACTCGGTGCTCAAGGTGCTGGTGCAGCACCCACGCCAGCCGCTCTCGCGCGACAAGATGATGGAACTGGCGCGCGGGCGCGAGTACGGCGTGTTCGACCGCTCGATCGACGT
>JANNXB010000545.1:0-1662 GCA_031409355.1 Betaproteobacteria bacterium
CCAGCGCACGCCGCCCTGCAGCGCGCCGAGGTCCATGCCCTCCACCACCGACAGGTTGCGCAGCAGCGTGTCGCGCTGCGAGGCGGGACAGGGCGCGATGCCGAAGCCGCAATTGCCCATCACCGCGGTGGTGACGCCGAGGGCGGGCGACGGCGACAGCGTCGGATCCCAGGTGACCTGCGCGTCGTAGTGGGTGTGGACGTCGACGATGCCGGGCATCAGGGCCAGGCCGGCGGCATCGACAACGGTCTTGCTCGGGGCGCTGATCTTTCCCGTTTCGACGATTTTTCCGTCCCGGACGGCCACATCGCCGACGAAGGACGAGCCCTTGCCGTCGTAGACCGTCGCGCCTCTGATGTGCAGGTCGTGCACTGCTAGGCAATGACCTTGTCGGCCCGCTGCAGCAGCGACTTCGGGATGTGCAGCGCGAGGCCGTTGGCGACGCGGTTGTTGATCGCGAGCTCGGATTTTTCCACCCGCGTGACGGGAATGCCGGCCGGCTTCGTGCCCTTCAGGATCCGGTCGCCGATGTCGGCGCCGTAGGTCAGCACCGCGCCCGCCTCGGCCCACTCCGCGCGGTGCGCGATGAGGGCGATGCCGTTCAGCGCCGCCAGGCTCGCCACCTCGCGCCGCCGGCCGATCAGCGAGAACGAGGGCGTGATCTCCATCGCAAGCAGGTTGTCGCGCTTGAACTGCGAGAGGATCTTCGCGACCGCCTCGAAGTTCGTGAATTCCGCGCTCACCAGCTCGATGCCGACGCCGCGCGCCGCCAGGCCCGCGCCCATGACCTGCAGCAGGATCCTTCGCTTGCCGAGTTTCAAGTTCCGGCTTCCGATCTCACCACCCCTCGAGCACCAGCTTTCCCGTCACATGGCCCTCTTCCAGCATTTTATGCGCGAGCTTGAGGTTCGAAGCGTCAATTTTGCCCAGATTGCGGGTCAGGGTGGTCTTCAACATCCCCGCCTCGATCAAACCCGCTGCCTCATCCAGCAGGGTGTGCTGGGCGGCCATGTCGGGTGTCTGGAAAGTGGAGCGGGTGAACATTCCCTCCAGGCACACCGCGATGCTCTTGTCGTGCAAGATCGCGAGGTCCACCGGCCTCACCGTGCGCACGATCATACCGACCTTGCCCTGGGGTTTGACCAGCTTCGGAAAGGCAGGCCAGTACAGGTCCGGGGAAGAAAGGCAGAGGACGTAGTCGAATTCCCCTTCGATGGGCTTGGTGTGGTCCACCGTCTCGTCCGCGCCCAGGCTCTTGCACCACGCGATGGACTCGGGCCGTGAAGCGCTCGCGACCACCTTCAGGCGCGCGAGCTTCTTCGCCAGTTGGATCGCGATCGAGCCCACGCCGCCCGCGCCGCCGAGAATCAGCACCGTTTTCCCCGCGTGCCCTCCGGTTTTCGAGATCCCCATGCGCTCGAACATCAGCTCCCAGGCGGTGAGCGTGGTGAGCGGCAGCGCCGCGGCTTCCGGGAACGAGAGGTTCGCCGGCTTGCTGCCAACGATGCTCTCATCGACGAGATGGAACTGGCAATTCGCGCCCTGCCGGATGACGCTGCCGGCGTAGTAAACCGCGTCGCCGGGCGTGAACAGCTTGCAGTCCGGGCCGACGGCCTTGACGACACCCGCGGCATCCCAGCCGAGGATCTTCGGCGTCTTCTC